>JAFYPS010000124.1 GCA_017547395.1 Clostridia bacterium | reverse complement strand
GCTATCCGAAAATTCTCCCGAAAAATGGATAAAATAATATGAAGGCTTATCCGACGGCACACTTCCGTCCTGCCATTTATTATGCCGCTGAATATAGTATTCTCCTGCTTTCACTTCAACGGGAACACCGTCCTCGCAAAAGCGCAAAACACCGTCAAATACCATAACAATTACGTCCTGAGAGAAAATACGTGCCATATGGCGCTCGCCAGCCTCAAAATAGCGGAAAGACGAAAAAGTACACGTAAGCGGACGGTCAAGCGAAAGTCCATATTGCATAAATCCACCTTCTTTCTATTACATTATACTTTGACAGGTGGATTTTTGCAATATATTTTTGAAATTTGAAATATTTTTTAAAGGAAAGGCTTTAACTGCTCAATATTTGCTTTTTCTGTTGCAAGAAGCTCCTCGGTAAGCTTTCGCGCCTCATCGTGCTCGGGATACTGATGGAGATGTTTTATAGTTTTGCTCACTCCCATACTGTTCCCCTGTATGGTCATTTCCGCTATCTTGGAGGCAGAGCGGTCCATCATAAGCTTGCCTGTCGCCATTGCATACGACGAAACCTTGGCAATGGGATTCGCACCCGTAAGATTTTCGTCACGCGCTTCGAGCATTTTGCCCGCCTTTTCTCTGTATCGCACGTACTCGGACTTCTGATCACGAAGGACCTTTTTAAGTTCATGATTGTCGGCATAATCGAGCACTGCGTTTATCCCCTCGACTCCCATATCCGCAGTTTTATAAACATATTGTAAAAGTTCGGTTTCAGGTAACATCGTATTCTCCTTTAAAATCGTTTTTCCTTATGTTGCCCGAAAAAATTTGTAATATTCAAAAAAGTAGTGATTTTTTAATTCTTTTATGCTATACTTTAAAAGTACGCACCATTAGCTCAGTCCGGATAGAGTACCGGATTCCGATTCCGTTGGTCGTGGGTTCGAATCCCTCATGGTGCGCCAAATACGAAACTCCGCCGAATTTTAATCGGCGGGGTTTTGTATTTCAGTGGGAAATCAGGGCTTCGAAGGGTCGGTAGTGAATGACTGCCGGGGGCAGTCAGAGCCGACCACCGCTCCGCCCGCAGGCGGGCGAATCCCTCATGGTGCGCCAAAAATAAAAACCGTGGCCGTTAGGCTGCGGTTTTTCATTTTTGCATCATCGAGGAGAGGCGAACCCATGTTCCATCGCGTAGCGAGGGATAGCGACTTGCGCAGCAAGGCGTTGTGGGTCTCGAATCCCGTAATACGTGCGCCAAATCGCAAGGCGTTGTATCAGTCAAGCCTCCAGTCAATCGGCTCCTTTAAAAGCTCATTCGCTTTTGAAAAGTGACGGCATCCGAAAAATCCGTTATATGCCGATAGAGGCGACGGATGTGCCGCTGTAAGAATATGATGCCTTGGATTTGTTATCAACGAGCGCTTGGACTTGGCAAAGCCGCCCCACAGAATAAATACTATCGGTTCTTCTCTTTCGTTCAGCAGTTCAATTATTCTGTCGGTAAATCTCTCCCAGCCTATTCCCTTATGACTTGCCGCCATTCCTCCGCGTACGGTAAGAACGGTGTTCAGAAGAAGCACGCCGTTTTCCGCCCATTTTGTAAGGTCGCCCGTCTTTGGCATGGGGAAGCCGAGATCGCTTGAATACTCCTTGAAAATATTCACAAGCGACGGAGGTGCCGCAACTCCCTTTTGCACGGAAAAGCAGAGTCCGTGCGCCTGAGACGGTCCGTGATAGGGATCCTGACCGAGAATTACCGCCTTTACTGAATTATAATCGGTAATTTTAAGCGCATTGAAAATATTGTACATATCAGGATATATCGGATATGCGGGATTTGCATACTCCGCCTTTAAAAACGCCCTTATCCTCTGATAATACTCTTTCTCGAATTCATCCTTTAAAAGCTCGTCCCAGCTGTTATTAAACGATACCATTAAATTATCCCCCGACTGTCTTTTTATACTTGAACGGTGTCATACCGTAGTACTTTTTAAAGTTCACAATAAAATTTGAATAATCCGAAAACCCGCTTTTTTCAGATGCAGATGCAACCGTTTCCCCGCATGCAAGAAGTTTTGCCGCATTGGCAAGCCTCTTTTTCTTTATATATTCGTGCGGCGACATATTAAAGGTCTGCATAAAATGCCTCTCAAGCGTATTTACGCTGACATTGGCTTCTTTAGCAAGAAGATTTATTGATATAGGAAAAGCAAGATTCTTTTCTATATAGTCAACCGAAAATACAATGTCTCCCGGCAGTGTTCTGTCAACTCTGCCGCCTGCATCCGCCTTTTTCAAAAGGCTGATAAGTCTGAAAAAATTATAGTACTTCTCCGTTTCGCTCAAAGTGTCCTCGGTAAACTTATAGCACAGAGAAACAAACTCGTCAGTATCTTCCTTTGAAAGCGAAAAATGTCTCTCATCTTTTCCGACTTTATCAAAAACCTCGTCAAAAACGAACTCGTTTCCGTTGAGGTTGAAGAGTGCCCAAAAAAATCTGTGTTCCTCTTTATCGTGATATATGCAATGATGATACTCGTACGGGCGGGCAATTATTATATCCCCGTGGCTGACAGGGTATATTGTGCCGCCAACCTCAAAGGAAACGTTTCCGGCGAGATTTACGTACATTTCATATTCATTGTGTATGTGGGAGTCATGGGTGTTTTCCGGACAAGTGCGGTCTATTTCGGAATAGCTCATAAAAACTTCAAATGCCCGCAGCTGTAAAAACGGCTCGGTATGCTTTACTGTTTTCATCCATCGCACCCCCTTTTTATGGTGATTATAACATATTTATTGGTGAAAAATCAATATAAATATGTCTTTTTCCGTGATATACTGAAACTATTTCAAGGGAAAGATCGGCTCAATCGCGCTCTATTCGGATATGCGAACCGATAAGGAAATAGCTTCTGACGTAGAGAAGCCAGGAACAGACGACCTCATTCTCCACTATGATATGTTCGGTCTTGAATCGTCACAGCCTCTTACACTGAAGGACCTCAGCAAAGAAAAGAACATCGAAATGGTGCTAGGTCTTGGCGACATCACCGATACAGAGGTTGGCGACAACACCGTTCCCGAATGGGAGCTTGTACTTGACGCGTTCAAAATTATCGACGACTACGTTCCTCACATTCCGATAAGAGGAAACCACGACAGCATGACGTATTACAACAAGTATATGTCACAGCTTAATTACAAGAATCTTATTGACGGTCAGTTTGTCGAAACCAACATTCTCAACACCTACGTTGACTTTGAAGTGGGCGGAATTCCCTACCTCTTCCTCGTGCTTGACTACGCACTTACCGACGAACAGCTCGACTGGGCTTGCTCTGTAGTTGAGAAGTTCCCGAACCACAACGTTATCGTCCTCAGACACACGTATATGAACCATGACTACCGTCCTCTGCAGGAAAACGGTGAAATGGACCCCACGGTTCTCAAGCGCGGATACCTCAGCGGCCAGAAGACGTGGGACAAGCTTATTTCGCAGTATGAAAACATAGTAATGTCTCTTTCGGGACATATAGGAAGCGACCTTGTAGTAACAAGACAGGTTGAGGGCGTTCACGGTAATACCGTTACCGAGATGCTTATCGACTATCAGGCAAGCGACAATGCCGCCGTAACAACCGGCAGAAGCGACGGCGGTCTTGGAGTTGTCAATATGTTCTACTTCTCCGAGGACGGCAAAAAGCTTACCGTTGAGTCCTATTCTACAATTCTCGACAAGTATTACTACGATATCAATCAGTTCACCGTTGAGCTTGATACCGTAACCGACGTAAAATACCAAAAGCCCAAAAAGGCTCCCGTTCCTCCGAGAGGCGAGGCAAATGCAACCGAGATTAAGATGACTATCGACTCTCTTACCGCTACCGTTAACGGCGAAAGCAAGACACTTGATGCAGCACCCATTATCAAGAGCAGCCGCACAATGCTCCCCGTTCGCTTTGTAGCAGAAAACCTCGGCGCAACCGTTGGATGGGACGATGCAACCAAGACCGTTTCGGTTAAAAGTGCAGACACCACCATTGAAATTGTTATCGGTGCTTCCACTGCAAAGGTAAACGGCAAGGAAATCGCACTTGACTCTCCTGCATTTATCGAAAACAGCCGCACATATCTCCCCGTACGTGTAGTTGCCGAAAATCTCGGTGCGACAGTCGGATGGGACGATGCGACAAAAACCGCAACACTTACAAAATAAAACGAAAAACACCGCTACAGCGGTGTTTTTTGTTCCGGTAAATTGTTGTTTATGTGGCCAATCCCT
>JAFYPS010000123.1 GCA_017547395.1 Clostridia bacterium | reverse complement strand
GGATGATAATATTATCCATGTAGACGGCGCTATTGATCCTATCCGCGATGTTGAAACTATCAATCTCGAACTTATATTCTCTGATATCGAAATTCTTGACCGCCGTATTGACCGCGTTAAGAAGGCGATGAAGGGCGACAAGTCTCTTGCGGCTGAGGTTGAGCTTCTTGAGCGTATGAAAGCAACGCTTGAAGAAGGCAAGTGCGCGCGCACTATGGAACTCAGCGATGACGAGCGCGAACTTCTTGGCGACACTCAGCTTCTTACAATCAAGCCTGTTATCTACGTTGCAAACATCAGTGAGGATGAGCTTGGAAGCGACCTTTCGGGCAATGCGGGATATCAGAAGCTTAAAGAATTTGCAGCTACTGAAAATTCCGAGATTCTTTCTGTATGTGCGGGAATTGAAGCAGAGATTTCAGAACTTGAGGGCGATGAGAAAAAGGCGTTCCTAAGTGATCTCGGTATCGAAGAAAGCGGTCTTGACCGTCTTATTGCTTCAAGTTATAAGCTTCTCGGTCTTATCAGTTATCTTACCGCAGGACCTCAGGAGGTTCGTGCATGGACGATTACCAAAGGCACCAAGGCTCCTCAGGCAGCGGGTAAGATTCACAGTGACTTTGAACGCGGATTTATCCGCGCAGAGGTTGTTGCCTTTGATGACCTTGTAAAAGAGGGAAGCATGACCGCGGCAAAGGAAAAAGGCCTTGTACGTAGCGAGGGCAAGGAATACGTAGTTGCCGACGGCGACATTGTTCTGTTCAGATTTAATGTATAATAAAAAAAGAGAAGGCACTGCCTTCTCTTTTTTATATTATGTTTGCTACAATAAAGCATAATGACATACCGATAATCGTTGGTAAAAGCATCGAAACCGCGGTCCATTTCAGACTGCCGGTTTCTTTTTTTATTGTCAGCATTGTAGTTGAACAAGGCCAGTGAAACAGAGAAAAAATCATAGTGCATATGGCTGTTTTTAGAGTCCATCCGTTCTGTATAAACAGTTCTTTCATTTCCGTAAGCGAATTGAACTCGACTAACGTTCCCTCGGCAAGATAAGCCATTATAATTATAGGTAATACAATTTCGTTTGCGGGGAATCCCAATATAAAGGCAACAAGAATTACCCCGTCAAGCCCAATCAGTCTTGCAAAAGGATCGAGAAATTTGGAGCAGAGCGTTAAAATCGAACTTTCACCTACGTAAACGTTTGCGGCAAGCCATATAACTATTCCCGCGGGTGCGGCAACTGCTACGGCTCTGCCAAGAACAAATAACGTTCTGTCTAATACGGAGCGCACAATTACTTTGCCAATTTGCGGCTTCCGATATGGAGGAAGTTCAAGAACAAATGATGATGGAACACCTTTTAAAACCGTTATCGATAAAAGATGGGATGCTGCAAACGTCATAGCGAAACCGAGCAGTATGAATGCGGTAAGAAAAAGAGCCGAAACAAGTGAACCGACAAAACCGCCGCTACTGATAAAAAATATGGTTGTGAGAGTAATAAATATCGGAAAACGACCGTTGCACGGTACAAAACTGTTCGTCAGGATTGCTATTAGTCTTTCGCGCGGAGAATCGATTATTCTGCAACCTACAACACCTGCCGCGTTGCAACCAAAGCCCATACACATTGTAAGTGATTGCTTTCCGCAAGCCTTACAGCATTTAAAAGGTCTGTCGAGATTGTATGCAATTCGCGGAAGATATCCTATATCTTCAAGCAGAGTGAAAAGAGGAAAGAAAATTGCCATTGGCGGCAACATAACGGCGGTCACCGAGGAAAGTACCTTATATACACCGTTGATTATTAGCGAGTGTAACCACTGCGGTGTGCTTAAGTATATCAGAAACGAAGAAAACTTTTCTCCAAGCCATAAAAACAGAGAAGATAGTATGGTAGATGGATAGTTTGCACCGACTATGGTTAGCCAAAAGATAAAACAAAGCATAAAAAACATCAGCGGAAAGCCGAAAATTTTGCTTGTAACAATTTTATCTATTTTTCGGTCAAACAGGCGAGAGTTTTCGCTTTTCGTATTTGTAACGGTTTGCGCAATTGTTTCGGCCTCCTTGAAAATTGAAGGCGTTATGATACTTTTTATATCGGATCTTTCTATTCCGTGTTGCTTTAACCTCTCAAAAGCTTCCGAAATTGCCGAAACTATATGTTCCTCCGCGAGCAAGTTTCTTCCGAGATATGCATTTATCTCGTTAGCCAGAGAATCGTCATAGTCGAGTAGTTTCAGCGCGAGCCAGCGGGATGAAATTTTTGTGGGAACAGAGTTTTTGATTGCATCTTCAACCGCAAGGATTGCTTCTTCCAAGATTTCGGGATATTCTATACGCTTTGCAGTGGTTATTTCGTTTTTTACTGCTTTATCTATTGTTCTTTTTAAATCGATAAGAGTTTTTTTCTTTCGGGCTACAGTTCCAACCACAGGTACGCCAAGTATTTCAGTCAGCTTTTCAAGGTCGACTGTGATTCCTTTTCGTTTTGCCTCATCAAGCAGATTTACGCACACCACTACCTTTTTTGAAATCTCTAAAATTTGCAAAACAAGATTAAGGTTCCTTTCAAGACATGTTGCATCGCAGACAATAAGCGTTAAATCTGAATCGCCAAAGCAAATAAAGTTTCTTGCCACTTCCTCTTCTGCCGAATGTGCAAAAAGTGAGTACGTACCGGGAACGTCAACAATAATGTAATCGTATAAATCGGTGGAATATTCACCCGTAGCACTTGTAACCGTCTTTCCCGGCCAGTTGCCGGTGTGCTGTTTCATTCCTGTAAGAGCATTGAAAACCGTGCTTTTACCAACGTTAGGATTGCCTGCAAGGGCTATTATTTTGT
>JAFYPS010000122.1 GCA_017547395.1 Clostridia bacterium | reverse complement strand
TGCCTCTCCAATGATGAAAATGCTGAGAAACGGTCATCAGGGCGTAAAACTTACCGATAAAGAGCTTCGTACAATTGCCGCGTGGATAGACCTGTGCGTTCCCTGCTACGGAGAATATGATACCAATAATCATTGGGACAATGCAGAGCTTCGCGAGGCTACCGAGGAGCAGGCAAAGCGTAATTACTACGATATGCAAAACAGATATGCGCGTATGAGCCTTGCAGGTAATCTCCCCGAGGGGGCTCTCAAGATCACATACAAGAGCGGAGCAAATATTTACGCTGATGAAGCACGCGGAATCGTTAACCTCTACGTACCCGAGAAAATCAAAAACGGCGACACAGTGACCGTAACGCTTCCTGACGGGGTAAAGTATATCGGCTTTACGCTCACTCCCAAGATGGCAGAACAGATTATCTATTGCGAAAACGGCACTTTCACCTACACAGTGAAAAACACAAGCAGTATGGTAACTACAATCAGCCGTCCGTATGCAAACACAACAAACTATGTAACCGCAAGAATTCTGACTCAGGATGAAATCCCGACAAAATAAGCAAACAAAAACCCACGCTTTTGGCGTGGGTTTTGTTTATATCAATCCAAAATGTAAAAGGCCCTTGTATATTCCGTCGTTTTCTACCGAATCGGTTATAAACTCGGCGACCTTTTCAAGCTCTGCCGCGTGCGGAGTCATAACTACCGCGTGTCCAACTGCCGAAAGCATTTCGGTGTCATTTAAGTCATCGCCAAAGGCATAAGAGTCTGCTATATCAATGCCGTAAATCTCAAGCACCTTTATAATGCCGCTTGCCATTGAAGTTCCCTTTTGGTTTATGTCCATATACGTGTCATAGCGGTGCGGTAAAAATACCATTTTGTCGCCAAAACGCTTTTCACACTCTTCAAGTATCCGACCGTCATAGTATGAAATGATTTTCCCGATTTCGACCCTTTCACCCTTGTACTCGGACACAGGCGGATAATTTTTTCCCGCCCAGACAAAGTCGCTATCTGTTCCCTCTCCCAAAAAGCATCCCTGCTCG
Organism: Clostridia bacterium; assembly: GCA_017547395.1. The sequence continues at coordinate 4,188 of JAFYPS010000122.1, read as the reverse complement.
GTTTCTATAAGATAGTTCAGCGAATTGTCCGTAAAGTATTTTGTCAGCTCCGTGGCTGTGCTATGCTCAATAACGTCGGTATGAACCGTTTTGCCGTCAATGCGTACCACAGATCCGTTTGCGGAAATCACACAGGAAATATCTATGCCAAGATCGTACATATAGTCTTCCGAGCGACCGCTTGCTATCGCCGTAAGATATCCGTTTTCATTCAACTTCTTTATTGCATCTTTTGCAGACTGAGGTACCGAAAGGTGCCTCGTTCCAAGTTTTTTTCGCTCTTCCTCAGTCATACGGTCGCGTATCGGTATCAGCGTTCCGTCAATGTCGAAAAACACTGCTCCTCTATATTTTTTCATATCATATCACCTCTTCAACGTCTTTCCTTTGTGCAACAGACTGCATAATCTCTTGGTGCTTCTGTCAGAGTCACGGAGCATTACTGCATAGAGTTCAATTGTTTTCTAACAACAGTATAATTCCGCTTGACCCGAAAATCAAGCGGAATTACATCAATCTATGCTTTTGTCAATTTTAAAGCGTGTGATTTTGCGGAGAGTATTCTTCGGAAATTCGGTCTCGCGCACCTTGAGAACGCTGATTTTTTTGTAGGCTACCGCACTTCTGTTGAACTCGGTGATATATTTGCGGAAATACTCCTGCTTATCCTCTACGTTATTCTTCTTTAAGAAGTCATAGTCGGGATAAATCTCGGCAACTATCGCATTATGCTCACCGCCTCTGCGGCTTATACCCTCGTAAACAACAACGTCGATAACTCCCGGAACTGCTGAAAGCTCGGTTTCGATTTCCTCGGGATAAACGTTCTTTCCGTTAGAAAGGATTATCAGATTTTTCGCTCTGCCGGTAATGTATATCCAACCCTCGTCATCGAGTTTTCCGATATCGCCCGTACAGAAATAGCCGTCCTCGTCGATAACCGCTTTTGTTGCTTCCTCGTCCTTGAAATAGCCAAGCATAACGTTCGGACCCTTGGCGCAGATTTCGCCCTCACCGTCTTCATTAGGGTCTTTAATCTTGATTTTAACGTTTGGAATAGGCATACCAACGCTTCCTGCCTTCTGATAGCGGTTGAGGTTTACCGAAAGAAGCGGAGCGCACTCGGTTATGCCATAGCCGTTGAGAATGTCTATGCCAAGCGATTTGAATGTGTCGGCAATCTCACTTGAAAGGGGTGCGCCGCCCGAAATAACAAACTTAAGTTCACCGCCGAAAGAGGATCGAACACTTTTCAGCAGTGCCTTTTTCATATCGATTCCGACCTTTGCAAGCCCGTCGGTAACCTTCGTAATAGCGTAAAATACCTTCTCCTTTCCACTGTCCTTAATGCCCGCAAGAATTCTGCGGTAGAAGGTTTCGAGATAAAGCGGAACTACTATTAAATGTTCAGGCTTATGCTCCTTAAGCTCGCGCGGCAGATATCTTATGCCCGAGGATATATACATATCAACGCCGAGAAGCAGATTGCCTAAAATATTTACCGTTGAGCCAAAAGTATGGTGAGGAGGAAGCACACCGACGGTGCGTTTGCCCGTCTTAATAATACGGAGCGCAACTACCGTAATGTCGCTTAAAATCGCAGTTTGCGAAAGCATAACACCCTTTCCCTGACCGGTAGTACCTGAAGTGAAAACCAAAAGCGAAAGCGCATCCGGAGAAATTCTCGCCGACTCGTATGCATACGAGCCGTCGTTTCTCTGCTGCTCGCCCTCAAGGAAAAGCGTGTCAAGAGAAAGCTCGCTTACTGCATTGTCAACAGTAATAACTGTTTTTGCATCGGTTGCTGCCGCAATTTCCGCAGCCTTGTTCTCAAAAACCTCATCCGAGCAAAATAGATACTTGCACTCTGCCTTATTGACCGTATCCGAAAGGTCGTGTGCCGTCCACTCGGGGTCAAGCGGTACAAGCACCGCGCCAACAGAGAGAAGTGCAAGATACGCGCGCACCCAACCGTACGTGAGCTTGCCGATAAGCGCGCAGTGCGCACCCTCGCAAATGCCGCGCTCTGCAAGCGCATTTCCTATACAGCGTACTTCGTATGCAAGACGGCCAAAGCTCCGCTTTTGTACCTCTGTATCGTGCGGATTTACTCTGAAAGTGTATGCCGTATCGTTTTTGTACTCTGTATCAAGGAATTCAACAAGCTCGCGCATTGTCGCAAAACTCGGATAATCGCTTAAAGAATAATACTTCATCTTATTTTACCTCAGCCAGTGCCGCAAGCGCGGCGTGTATTTTTTCGAGCGAGTCATAAAAGATTTCAAGATGCTCCGGCGAAATTCCGGCACTCGCCTTTGTCTGCAGTGCAAGTGCCGCAGCACCAAGCTTTTCTGCAGTAGCGACCCCTTTTTCGGTCAGGCGGTATTTTTTATTATACCCGCGTTTTGTCCCGCAATCGTCGCTGTAAATATATCCCTCTTTAGAAAGCTTTGTAATCTCACGTGAAACAAGTGACTTATCAATATCGCTATTTGCCGCTATCTCCGCCGCGCTCTGCCCCTCGGGATGTCCTAACATTTCATGCAGCCAGAAAACGTGAACTCCCTTAACACCCTCGGCACTGCCAAGATCGATTCTGAGTTTTTGCAGGCTCTTATGTATCCCGTCTATATTCTTTTTGAATTTTGTAAAGCGCTGTCTTTCCATATAATGCCACCTCTTTCTTCATACATTATACTCTCGCAAAGTTGACTTGTCAACATTTATTTGTAACTTGCTTTTCGGTTGAAAAAATGTTAAAATATCCGTGAGGTGACAATGTAATGTTTGAAAAAATTACAGATAATATATACAGACTTCGCGTGCCGTTTGAAGACCTCTACACGTCGGTCTTCTTAGTCCGTACAAATAGCGGCTGGCTGCTCATTGACTCCGGAGACGGTGAAAAGGACGTAAACAACCTTATTCTTCCGGCACTTACAAAAATAGGCGCAGTGCCGGAATGTCTCGCTGTCACGCATTCGCACGGTGACCACGCAGGCGGACTTCCCTTTCTTGCAAAAACATTTGAAAATGCAAAAATATGCGCTTTTAGCCCTAAAGTGTCAGAAAAATATAGCGAACGCGGAAACACCCTTTGCGACGGCGATATGCTGCTTGACTGCATAAAGGTTATTCATCTCCCCGGACATTCCTCCGACAGTATAGGTTTCCTCGATATGCAAAGTAATATACTTATCGGCGGTGATGCCGTTCAGCTATACGGAATCACCCGATACGGTATGGGTCTTGGTTCACCAAGCGGATACCGTAAAACAATCGGCAGATTAAAAGAAATGAAGCTCTCAGCGTATATTGCATCACACGACTTTTATCCGCTCGGCTTCTTTGCAAGCGGTAAGGACGTTGAAAAATACTTTAACGTCGCAATAGACTCTCTTGACACACTTACCTCATTTGCTATCGGAAACGAGGATTTGGGCTGTGACAGAATTGCCGAAGAATTTACAAAAATTAATAAAAAAGCAAACGACAAGTTCCCGCAGATCCCGCGCGGAACCGTTAAAGTAATTTTAGAAGAAAATAAAAAAGGCTCACGTGAGTGAGCCTTTTTATTATGCTTTCTTACTTGGTAAGAGTTGCAGTCTTGGTTGCGTCATCCCAACCAACGGTTGCACCGAGGTTCTCAGCAACTACACGTACGGGGAGGTAGGTGCGGCCATTCTCGATGAATGCAGGAGAATCGAGAGTGATTTCAGCGCCGTTTACCTTAGCGGTAGTAGCACCGATAACGATTTCGATAGTTGCATCTGCGCTCTTAACGGAAACAGTCTTGGTTGCATCGTCCCAGCCTACAGTTGCGCCGAGGTTCTCTGCTACAAAACGAACAGGAAGCATAGTGCGGCTGCTGCGGATAATGGGAGCTGCATCAAGAGTCTTAGCAGCACCGTCAACAAATGCGGTGAGAGAGTCGATGGTCATCTTGATCTCAGTCTTGCCTGCAGAAGGAAGAGTGGAGATAACGAGGTTATCAAGTGCAGTGTTAGCTACGTTGTCAAGACCGTCGTCACGAAGCTTAGCATAGAAACGGAAGCCGAAGGTTCCTTCTTCCCACCAGTCATGCTTGGTGTAGCCGATCCAGAGGGGATTGCCGCCGATTTCGGAAACTGCCATCTGAACGGTCGAGCCCTTAGCTGCAACCTGAAGGTGAATGTTAGCGGTAGGCTT
>JAFYPS010000121.1 GCA_017547395.1 Clostridia bacterium | reverse complement strand
GCTGCGTTTATGCCCGCGACAAGTCCTTGTGCCGCCGCTTCTTCGTAGCCGCTTGTGCCGTTGAACTGTCCCGCGCCGTAAAGACCGCCTATGTTCTTGAATTCAAGCGTAGGATAAAGCTCCGTAGGGTCAACGCAGTCGTACTCAATGGCGTATGCATAGCGCATTATCTCGGCATTTTCAAATCCTTCGAGCGAGTGCAGCATTTTATACTGAACGTCGGTCGGGAGTGAGGTTGAAAAACCCTGAATATACATTTCCTCGGTATCCGCTCCGCAAGGCTCAACAAAGAGCTGATGGCGTTCCTTGTCGGCAAAGCGAACGAGTTTATCCTCAATAGACGGGCAGTATCGCGGACCCGTACCGTGGATTTTACCCGAGTAGAGTGCGCTGCGGTGAATATTTTCGTGTATGATACTGTGTGTATTCTGATTGGTGTAAACGATATGGCAGGGAATTTGCTCCTTGCCCTCAAAAAAGTCGGGGGAAGTAAGCACCGAAAATGGAGTTATGCCATCCTCACCCGGTTGAACTTCAAGACGGGAGAGGTCAATAGAGCTTTTCTTTACTCTTGCGGGCGTACCCGTTTTAAAGCGCATAATTGTGACGCCATGTTCTCTTAAGCACTGCGAAAGGCCAAATGCACCCATAAGTCCGTCGGGTCCGCTTTTAAACGAACGGTCGCCTACGAAAATCTCGCTGTCGAGATACGTACCGCTTGCGATTATCGCCGCGCGTACAGACCATTTTTCGCCAAGTGCGGTTACAACCGCCGAGATATTCTTGTCACCGTCAACCTCTATAGCCACGATTTCGCTCTGAATAAGACGGAGATTTTCTGTCTTTTCAAGCGTTTTTTTCATAATAGAGCGGTAGAGAATGCGGTCAGCCTGAATTCTCTTTGAATGAACTGCCGCACCCTTGCCGAGATTGAGAGTTCGGCTCTGCAGAGTAACAAGGTCGGCTGCACGGCCCATTTCACCGCCGAGCGCATCGATTTCGTAGACGAGGTGCCCCTTGCCGCTTCCGCCTATTGAAGGGTTGCAGGGGAGGTTGGCAACAGAGTCGAGATTAATTGTAAAAAGAACGGTGTCAAGACCAAGTCTTGCAGTGGCAAGCGCGGCTTCAATGCCCGCGTGACCGGCACCTATAACTGCAACGTCTGCTTTAAGCTGCATAATTCTTCCTCCCTTTTTTTGAGTGATTTATTTGTGATACTTTCCACCGTTGATTATAGACAAAGCGCGGTAGATTGCCTCTGTTAAGATAACGCGCATAAGTCTGTGCGGAAAGGTGAGCGCCGATACCGAAAGACGGTAGTCGCACGCTGATTTTACTTTAGGCGCAAGCCCGTGTGACGAGCCGATAACAAAGCATATTTCGCCCTGCATATCCTTTGCGCTCTCGACAAGCTCGGCAAGCTTCTCGCTTGAAAGCGACTTGCCCTCAACGCACAGAGCCACCTTGTAAGCCCTTTGCGGCATTGACTCTAAAATGCGCGCACCCTCTTTTTCGAGTGCCAAAGCGATATCGCCCTCGCGCAGATTGTCGAGATTTTCCTCTTTCAGGTTTACGTTGTGTACCTCGGCGTAGGCGGAGATTCGCTTTTCGTACTCCTTTACCGCCTCGGCATAATATTTTTCTTTGAGATTTCCTACTGAAATGATTGTAACTTTGAACATTTTACTCTATATAATAAATTCCGTTTAAAAGGCGGACATGCGCCGACTTTTAAACACCTTAAAAGTCGCGAACGGTGAGTGAGTCGAGAGACTTGCGACTTGAACCACTTGAAAATCATTGATTTTCAAGTGAGTGATTATATCAGCCTTGTCGGTTCTCCTTCTTTCGCAATGCAAATGCGAAGATTTTCGCAACACGCGCATTTTGCACATTCAAATGCCGCTGCGGGAGAGTTGTTTTCGGCTGAAAGGTGTGCAAGCAGAACGTCTTTTGTGCCGCTTGCTGCAAGCTCGGGCAAAAACGCGGCGCAATCGTGGTTTGAAAGATGACCGTACGGGGAATTTATGCGCGTTTTCAGCCATGCGGGGTAGGGACCGTCACGAAGCATCTTTGCATCGTGATTTGACTCAAGCACAACCGCACTTGAGCCGAGAAGATTTTCGCGTATTTCGTTTGTTATATGTCCGATGTCTGTAGCAAAACCGATTTTATCACCGTCAGGCGAAAGAATAGTGTAACCGACGCTCATATCACTGTCGTGCGGAGTGGGAAACGAGCGTATTCTGATGTCGCCGACCTCGACCTCGTAAAGCGGAGGATGGCATACAAGATTCTGCGCGGCATAGCGCGTAGTTGCAAGCACCTTTTTGGCAGATACTTCTGTAATATGTATGGGGATCCGGTGCTTTTTGGAGAGCATCTCAAGTGCGCTTGTATGGTCGGAATGCTCGTGTGTGATAAAAATTGCCTTGATACGTGCAAGATCGCTGCCTATACTGTTAAGCGCCGTGCTAAGTGCGCGCAGACTGCGTCCCGCATCGATGAGAATTTCATCGTTGCCTATGCGGATATAAGTGCTGTTGCCCTTTGAACCCGAGTAGAGCGATACGAGAGATACGTTTTCCACTCTTGATGCCTCCTTTCAAAATAAAATATCCTACGGAGTTTCCGTAGGATATTTGAAACCTATAATATTATAGCGCAAATATAAAAATAATGCAATAGGTAATTAATTTATTATACGGTTATACGGTGAGGTCTCTTGTTGCGATCTCGTTTGCAGCCTTGTCAATGAACTCGGCAACGGTCATATCAACGGTTTCCTGCTTGCGGTTACGTACAGAAACGGTGCCGTTTTGTACTTCGTTATCACCGATAATAAGCATATAGGGGACTCTCTGCATTCTTGCATCTCTTATCTTGTAGCCGATGGTTTCGTTTCTTGCATCCATCTCTACGCGCATACCGAGTGCCTCAAGCTTTGCCTTAAGATTTTCGGAGTACTCAAGCTGATTGTCGGTAATGGGGAGAATGCGGATCTGTGTGGGAGCCATCCAGAGGGGAAGAGCGCCTGCATACTTCTCAAGGATAAGCGCAAGAGTACGCTCATAGCAACCGAGAGAGGTACGGTGAATAATGTAGGGAGTCTTCTGCTGTCCGTCGGAGTCGGTATATTCCATACCGAACTTCTGAGCGAGAAGCATATCGATCTGAATGGTGATAAGCGTGTCTTCCTTACCGTGAACGTTCTTGATCTGGATGTCGAGCTTAGGACCGTAGAAAGCAGCCTCGTCAATACCAACCTTGTAGTCAAGGCCGATGTTGTCGAGAATGTTCTTCATTACGTTCTGTGCCTCTTCCCACTGCTCGGGAGTACCCTCGTACTTGTCTGTACGCTTGGGATCCCACTGAGAGAAACGGAAGGAGCAGTCTTCCTTAAGGCCTACTGCTTCGAGCATAAACATTGCGAGGTCAAGGCATCCGCGGAACTCTTCTTCAAGCTGTTCGGGGCGGAGGATGT
>JAFYPS010000120.1 GCA_017547395.1 Clostridia bacterium | reverse complement strand
CAACTATGAAAGTCTTATTCCGATTAATCTTAAGGAAAATGAAATGTTTCTTTTTTTAAATCTTAAGAAAGAAACAAGCGACACCACAAATGATTTTGAAGTTCTTGCAGACGAACTTCAAAAACGCGGATACGAAACCGACGTGCTTGTAAATCCCGGACATTACAAGATAAAAACTATGAAAGATGATTACGATGCAATTCTCATAAATTGTCTTGTGTGCCCCGACAATTACCTTGGCGGAAGTCTTCGTCTTGGCTGGAAACAAATATTTGCTTTTTGGCGCGCTTATATACTTGATCATCCGTGCGTGATTTTCACGTCTTTCGGCGACCCGTATAAAATATATGAAGTTCCGTTTATGAAGACTTATGTAAATGCATTCGGTTGTGCTGCAAGCACGCAAAAAGCCGTTGCCAAGGCTTTGCTTGGCGAAATAGAAACTACTGCAAAGAACCCTGTAGGGCTTAAAGGCTTTTTTGAAAGAGAGGTTTGACCGTGCAATTCAAAGTTATCACATATAATATAATGTCATGCCGCGAGTATAAGAATATTAAAAATATAAATCCTATTCTTGCCGCATCGGTGCTGAAAAAAGAGAATCCGGATATTATCGGACTCAATGAGGTCCACGGTGCGGGCGGTGAATTTAGCGCACAGACCGTAGAAATATGCAGGGAACTCGGATATGACTACTGCTATTTTTGTCCCGCTTTGTTTTTAAACGGTAGTTTTTACGGCAATGCGCTGATTTCAAGGTACCCGATACTTAGTGCGGAAAGAATTATGGTAGAGGATCCCGTGGTAAAGGATGAAAAGGCATACTATGAAACACGGTGTATCATAAAAGCGAGAATTGACGTCGGAGAAGTTATAACGGTATACGTTACACATTTTGGACTTGCCAATGCTGAAAAGAAAAATGCTGTGAAGGCATTGCTTGATAACTTGGATGGTAGCAAAACGATCTTTATGGGAGACCTCAACGTAATGCCTGACAACGAATTCTTGCTACCTATAAAAGAGGTGCTGAACGACACGGCTATAACTTCGGACAAGAGTAACGTATCGTTTCCGTCTGACAATCCTACAATGAAGCTCGATTATATCTTCACTTCGAAAGATATAAAAACATTATCTTGCGGAACTATAGAAAACACTACGTCTGATCATTATCCATACTTTGCGGAAATAGAGATTTGATAAGGAGAATTAAACAATGTTACCAACACCTAAAAACTACAATATTTGGCCGGCAGTTGCTTGCGTAGGCAAAGAAACCGAATTCGTTATTACACCGTCCGAACGCGCGTTTGCGTTTTTCGAGGGTGTCGAGTATAAGTTGCGAATAATCGCTGTAAATAGTAATAATGACTATTATAAGCCTGTTTCTGATAAGCTTTACACTAATGCGAAGGATGGAGTACTTCGTTTCTCATACACTTTTAAAAAAGAGCAGGAATATGTAATTCGTATCATATATGATGAAAAGTCTTTGCAGGAGATGTTCGTATATGCGCTTGACGAGGACCTTTATGCACTTCGTCCGCTCAGAGGCGATTTGCATTCGCATTCATATCGTTCGGACGGAAAACGCGATCCCGCTGCGCTTGCAGGACATTACCGTGAACAGGGTTACGACTTTTTCGCACTTACCGACCATAACCGTTATTATCCGGGCGGCGAGATTGATGAGGTTTATCAGGGAATAACGTGCGGATTCAAACGTATTTTGGGTGAAGAGGTACATACTCCTCATAGTCCTGTACATATCGTGCACGTTGGCGGAAAACACAGTGTAACAGAGCAGTATATAAAGAATCGCGAACAGTATGAGCTTGAGGTGTCCGCACTTCTTGAAGAAGTTCCGAGCAACGTACCCGAAGAGTACAAAGAACGTTATGCGATGGCAATGTGGTCAACCGGCAAGATTCATGAGGCGGGCGGCATTGCTATATTCCCACACCCATTCTGGAGACCAAGCTTCGGTGTGGCATACAATGTTGACTCTGAGTTCGCGAGAATCTTGCTTTCGAGCGGAATGTTTGATGCATATGAGCTTATCGGCGGTATGAAGGTACCGGATAATAACTGCTCGGTTGCAATGTGGAACGATCTTCGTGCTGAAGGCGTTAAAATATCGGTAGTAGGTTCGAGTGACGTACATGGTATAGAGAACGCTAAAACCTTCCCGAACTATTTCACAATTGCTTTTGCAAAGGACAACTCTAACGATGCTATAGTTGAAGCTGTAAAGTCTTCTATGAGCGTAGCGGTAGAATCAACCGGATACGAGTACGACAGACAGTACCGTGCGTACGGAAGTTACCGTCTTGTTTCATATGCTCACTTCCTTCTTAAGTACTATTTCCCACTTCGTCAGCGTATGTGTCAGGGAGAGGGCTATGCTATGAGAGCCTTTGCTATAGGAGAAGCACCTGCAGAACTTGTAGAACTTGAGGCAAAGATGACAAACAGCTTTGCAGACCGTTTCTTCGGCGCGGCAGAGCCTGTACTTCCCGATAAAAATATACTTGAATTTGAAAACAAGTGGCGCGAGATCCATATCAATGAAGGTCCTATTACAAAGGGAAGCTCTATTGATTCAGACACGGTAACCAGACAGATATGAGAAATGTTGTTTTAGAGAATAAACACTTTCGGTTAACGCTCGGTGAAGACTGCATAGCACAAAGCCTTATTTTAAAGTCTACCGATGAGGAATGTCTTGCAGATGAAAAGCTTCCGCTTTTCTCACTGACCGAAGAAAGACCCTTTAACAACGAAATCAAACTTGCATATCCTAATAAGCAAACCGTATTTTCGGCGAACCGCGTACGTCGCGAGGGTAATAAACTGATTGTTGGGTTTGAACTTGTTTCTTTTGAAGCGGTAGTTGATATCGAAGAAAAAGACGAATATATTTCATTCAAACTTTCTGATTTTATTGTTCCGGATAAAGCGTTTGAGGGGCTCAAAATGGACGTTCCGCCGGTGTCGGAATTCAGACTTTTGCAGCTTCCTGTCAAGAATAGAGACAATTTTGGTCAGTGGCTTAACGTTATATGGGATGAGAACGCAGCGGTAAATGTCCTTGCTGCTTGCCCACATGCAAGAATTGACGCTGAGAAGCGAAACGGATACAGTATTATGAGTGCCGATGCACTGCGGGGTATAAAACTTAAAGGTTGTGTTGCCGCGCTTATAGCATCATCGAGGGATTGCCTTTTTGACTGCATTGATGCTCTTGAAAATGATTATAATCTCCCTCGTGGAGTAGAGAGTCGCCGAGCTTCAAATATCAACTCATCTGCTTTATGGACCGCTTCTCTTAATCCGTCTAACGTAGATGCGCACATTGAATATGCAAAGCTTGGCGGATTCAAAAAGATTTTAGTATATTATTCTGCTTTTTTCATTGACAGAGGTCCGTGGTATTATAGCGGCGATTACGACTACAGAGATACGTATCCAAATGGCGCAGAAGATCTGAAGGCTGTTATTGCAAAGCTTAATGCCGCGGGAATTAAGGCAGGTATACATTTTTTACAGACGTTCGTAGGAATACGCAGCAGATACGTTACGCCTATTGCTGACCATAGGCTTGGTATTAAGGAATACTATACTCTTTCAAAACCAATTTCGAAAAGCGATGACGTTATTTTTGTAGAACAGAATCCTGAATGGGCTCCTATGCAAGAGGATTGCAGAGTTCTTAAATTCGACGGTGAAATAATACAGTACGAATCATTTAGCATCGAGTATCCATATTGCTTTAAGGGATGCAAAAGAGGTCATTTTGACACTTTGATAACCGAGCATTCGCTCGGTACTATCGGCGGAGTTGTTGACGTTTGTGAATACGAGGCTCACTCAATATATGCAGACCAGAGAACGTCTCTGCCTGACGAACTTGCTACAAAACTTGCAGATGCATATAACTGTGGCTTTGAGTTCGTGTATTTTGACGGCTCAGAGGGCACAAGACCGCCGTATGAATTCAACATTCCGTTTGCACAATACAGAGTTTACAAAAAATTTATAAACAAACCTATCTTTTGCCAGTGTGCGGCTAAAGCTCATTTTAGCTGGCATATGATGAGCGGTGGCAATGCTTTTGACATTTTCCCGATGAGCGTTTTTAAAGAAAAGATTGTACAGTTTCCCGCTGAAGAAGCAACGCGTATGAAGAGCGATTTCACAACCGTTGACTTCGGGTGGTGGAAATATGACAATGATACACAGGCCGATATTTATGAATACGGTACAAGCAAGGCTGCGGCTTATGATTGTCCTGTATCTGTACAGTTTAAGCTCGAACACGTTGAAAAAAATCCGCGCACATCTGATATTTATGAAGTTATGCGCCGCTGGGAGGACGTAAGAGAAAAGAATTGGCTTACCGATGAGCAAAAGGAAGCACTGAAGAATCCCGACACGGAATATACGTTGCTTATTGATGAAAATGGGGAATATGAGCTTGTTCCTTACGTTAGAATTAATTCTCCCGAAGATGTTTCAGCTTTCTGCTTTGAACGGTGCGGCAAAACATACGTTACGTTATGGCACAAGAGCGGTGAGGCAAAATTAAAGTTGAAGCTTGATGCCGAAAGCCTTGTTTATGAAGCGGTTCTTGGAGGAAAAAAACTTTCCGTTGAAAATATAGGCGGTGACGCTGTTATTTCCGTTTCGAATAAATGCTATCTCAGTACAACTCTCGACAAAGAAACCGTTTTAACTGCATTTGAAAAGGCGGAGCTTATATGAAAAGAACGCTTATAACTCCCGACGTAAATACATTTCCGTCACGTTATTGTAAGCTACTTGAAAATGCAAGAATTTACGATAGCAGTTGCTCACCTGAGGCGTGTGTTTATTTTATAGACGCAGACGGTGGATACTATCTTAAGACTGCTAAAAAGGGAAGCTTGCTTGCCGAGGCTGAAATGACGCGTTATTTTCACTCCAAGGGACTTGCAACAAGAGTTGCCGATTATATCAGTCTTGACCGTGATTGGCTGCTTACCGAAAAACTTTCAGGCGAGGATTGTACGCATAAGATTTATCTTTTTCAGCCTGAAAAACTATGTGATACTATTGCAGAACTTCTTCGCGGACTGCACGAAACGGATTTTTCCGATTGTCCTGTTCAAAACAGGATTGAGCGATATAAAAATACTGTTTTAACAAATCACGAAGATGGAGTTTTTGACAGCAGCTTTGGCTTTGGCGATGCGAAAGAAGCCTTTTCACTGGTCGAAAAAAACATAAAATATCTCCAAAACGATACATTGCTGCACGGTGACTACTGCCTGCCGAACATAATGCTTGACAACTGGAGATTTTCGGGATTTATCGATCTTGACAACGGAGGAGTAGGCGACAGACATATTGATATCTTCTGGGGAATATGGACGCTTCAGTTTAACCTTGGTACAAATGAATATGCAAGCAGATTTATCGACGCCTATGGCAGAGAAAAAGTTGATAAGGATATGTTAAGGCTTATCGCTGCCTGCGAATCTTTCGGATAATAAAAAAGAGTGCAAATGCCGCATCACGCGATGTGCGATGCTTACAGTGTCGATTTTTACAGATACGTTGATCCTAAAATCGTGTTTATGCCGATATCCGCAGAGGTTTTGATTTGATGAATAATAAAAAGCCACACATATTTAATGTGTGGCTTTTTGTTATTCAGTTTTTTGGTAGGCGATTCTTGGAGTTTTGTCTTCCATATAAATTACTCCGCAATAGTTGAAGCCGCAACGCTTGATTGCTTTCTGCATAGGCATATTGTCGGGGTGAGTGTCTATACGAAGATTTTTGATAGTCTTTTGGCAAAAATCAACGCAAAAATCAAGTATTCTGCGATGAACGCCGTCACTTGCTATGCGGTGAATGGTACCGTAGGGGAGATCGTTTAGCCAATCTCCGTCTTCGATATATCCGTAGGTTGGTTCGGTACGCTGCATAAACATAAACACGGCATGGATGACGTCTCCATCGACAACAACGTAGCTTTCGCCGTTTTCAATGTCTTCTTTTACAAGATCGCGCGCGGGATAGCCGTTTATCCACTGAAGCATATTGCCGTTTGCTCGCATATAATCTCGGCCGATATCGTAAAGTTCCATTACACGATCAAGATCGCTTAGTGTGGTTTTTCTTATAGTCAGCATAAATCAATTTATCGAAAACAGACTCTCTGTGTCTATTTCGTCGAGGCTGTTACGATAATCCTTTATTTCCATTTTGTATATTTCGTTTCCCTCGTATGACTTTGAAGCGGACAGAATAACCGCGTTTTCAAAGGAGAAGGTATATTCCTCACTAACACCGTTCTGGCAGACGAAACTGAAGCTGAAAAGATTTTCGCCACCGGGTTTTGTCTGGGTGAATGAGAGGGAATAGTCAGCGATTCCGCCGCCGTAACTAACAGGCTCACCGTTTGCAGCAGCAAAAATAATATTCACAAGAGTACGAAGTGAAATTATCCCGCACTTTTCTTCAAAAGCGACGCCGAAAGGATTTTCATCAGAAAACTCTTTAGCTTTAACGGAGGTATTGTCTGCATTGTCGGTAATAGTAACGTCGCCGTTTTTGCATATTGTGGTTTGCAGAATTATATCGTTACTTAAAGTTTGAACCCACCAATTATTTCGGTCTTTTACTGTAAAGTATTCGGTAACGTATAGATCTTCTTTAGAGGAAACGGCAATCCGATAGTTTCGGTAATAACTATCCGGAAAATGCATTTTTGCAAGGGCTGTGGCATATTCGTCGCGAGGAACTGCCTCGAAATACTCGTTAACATTTTTATTGTCTGAAATGTTTGCTGCCGGTAAATTATTTGGAGGCGCAACTTCATCGGTAAACAAGTTGTTAAAAAAGTTTACTGCGTCAAATTTGCTTGTCCTGAAAACCAATATTGTCGCCAACAATAAAATAGTCGCTATGAGTATAAAAATGCCTGATAGTTTTTTACTCTTTTTCATTTTCGTCACCGGAAGAATCTTTGGCGGAATTCTCAATATTAGATGGAATTCCTATATCGTCAAAGGTTTCGACGGGGGGCATAACACCTTCATCAGAGTTGTAAATAGCTGAATGCATACGAAGATGAGGTGTCTTCATTATGTGATAGATAAGAATGAAAACTATGAGAGTAACGACAAGCACAAGACCACCGCCAAACCAAGCACGGTTGGTGAGCATTACTGCAGAAAGGCCAAGTATAGCGCATACTGCATAGAGAATGCGAACACTCATCTTCTGACCGAATCCCATATCAATAAGCTTGTGATGAAGGTGACCGCGGTCTGCTTCAAAAGGACTTTTTCCATGAGCAATACGTCGAATGATTGCAATTGCCGTATCTGCAAGCGGAAGACCAAAAATCGAAAGAGGAATAAAGAATGCGAGGATCATATCCGTCTTGAAAACGCCTACGATTGAGAGAATCGAAAGTGTGTATCCAAGGAACAGTGCGCCTGTGTCACCCATAAAAATCTTTGCAGGATTCATATTAAACGGCAGAAAACCAATACAAGCGCCAACGAGAATTGCGGTAAAGGTGCAGTGTGCAACGCTGCTGCCGGAAAGAATCATAACAAGAAACAGGGAAGCAGAACTGATTGCTGAAACACCGCATGCAAGGCCGTCAAGACCGTCGATAAAGTTAACGGCATTGGTAAGCCCGACAATCCAAAAAACGGTTATCGGAATTGACCAGAGTCCAAAAGGAATGTATTCGCCGCCGATACCAATAAAGCTTATTGTTATACCCTGAGATACGGCAAAGAGCGCCACAATGATTTGAACTATCAGTTTTAAAAATGCATTAAGACGGTAAATGTCATCAAGCATTCCGAGAAGAACGAGAGTTCCGCCGCCGATGAGTATAGTTACGAGGTCACGGTCAGGCTTGCAAAAACTAAGAGTTGCTACGGTAAAAGCAAGGAAAATAGCAAGACCGCCTGTTCTCGGAATAGGCTTGTGATGCATACGTCGGTTGTCGGTAGGAATGTCAATGGCACGGATTTTTATTGCAAGAACTCTTACAATAGGAGTAAAAACAAATGCGAGAAGAACTGCACATAAAACCGCACACAAACTATAAATAAGTTGAGTGTCCATTTTTAAATCTCCAATTGGATTAGATAGAGGTAAAGCCTACCTTACGCTTAACCTTAGAGAGTGTTTTTCTGGCGTAGTAGGAAGCCTCGGCAGCACCGTTTTTCATAACCTCTTCAAGATATGCTTTATCTGCCATAATGCGAGCAAACTCTTCACGAACGTGAGCAAGCCCGTCTGCACATGCTTCGCCTACGGCAAGTTTGAAATCACCATAGCCCTTACCGTCAAATTCTTTTTCGATTTCGTCAAAAGTTTTTTTGGTAAAACAGGAATAAATAGTCATAAGGTTATTTATACCGTCTTTGCCTTCTCCAAAAGCGACGCGTGTATCCGAATCGGTAACGGCTCTCTTGAATTTTCGCATAATATCATCTTTTGAGTCGAGAATATAAACTATTGCATTTGCATTCTCATCGGATTTTGACATTTTCTTTGTAGGCTCGGCAAGTGACATTATTTTTGCGCCGTTCTTTGGCATATAACCCTCGGGTACGGTAAAAGTATCACCGTAAACTCCGTTAAAGCGGTTAGCAACGTCTCTGGCAAGCTCAATGTGCTGCATCTGGTCGATACCAACAGGAACCATATCCGTCTGATACAAAAGGATATCGGCGGCCATAAGGGTCGGGTATGTGAAAAGACCGGCATTTACGTTGTCGGCGTGCTTAGCACTCTTGTCTTTAAACTGAGTCATACGGCTAAGCTCGCCAAACATAGTGTAACAGTTAAGCACCCAGCTTAGCTCCGCATGAGCAGGAACGTGAGACTGCACGTAAAGGGTGTTCTTCTTAGGGTCAAGACCGCACGCGATGTAAAGCGCAAGCGTTTCAAAAGTGCGACGGCGAAGTTCTGCGGGAACCTGTCGCACGGTAATTGCATGCATATCAACTACACAGTAAAAGCATTTGTATAATTCGGAAAACTCGGCGAAATTCTTGATTGCGCCAAGGTAGTTGCCAATGGTAAGGTTTCCTGATGGCTGAACACCCGAATAAACGACCTTCTTATCGTCAAGCATTTTATAATCCTTTCTTATGACAATACCTGTTTATTCTTTTACAGGTATTTTGAAAATAAGTTTTTTAGCATTATCGGCGGTAAGCTTTACGCAAGGGCGATGAGCATCTCTTGGCTCGAGATAAGCAAAGCTGCCGGTTTCAAGAATAACGTCAGAGGGAACTGCGCCTTCTTTAGGAGAGGGATAAGAAATGTCCTTTTCTGAATTGTATTCAGCCGCTTCCATCTGGTCAATCGGAAGCCATCCCATAATCTCATTGCCTTCGATAAGATACTGAAGATCGATATATTTGTTATGTGTTTCCCACTTTGCAATATCGCGCTCTTTTGCTGCAAAAGCATTAACGATAACGCGGATGCCGTTGTCAATTTCAAATTTGCCAACTTCGAGAGAAAGAACGTCGGTTTTTTCAAGAAATTCGCAAACGGTAGCGAGTTTTTCGTCGTAGGGAATATAAAGTTTAAGATTTTCAATTCTGTCAACTAACATTTTGTCCTCCGCGGCATTGCCGTTAATATAAATTTATACATAAACTATTATACTATTATTCTGTTGTAAATGCAAGTGAATATGACGCAAAAAAAGCACTTGTTTGAAAAAACAAGTGCTTTTTATCTAAACCGTTTCCATTAAACCTTCGATAAGGAACTTCAGCCCCATTGCAACGAGAACGATTCCCCCTGCAAGCTCGGCTTTTGACTTATAGCGTGAACCAAAGAGGTTGCCGATTTTAACACCGATGGCGGAGGTGGTAAAAGTGATGAGACCGACAAGGGAAATTGTAAGCGGTACGTTAAGGTTTCCTGCTCCAATGAACCCTATTCCCGCAACAAGAGCATCAATACTTGTAGCAATTGCGAGCGGGAACATCGCTTTAAATGAGAAGTCGTCTTTGTGATCGCCACATTCTTCACATTTGCTCATAGATTCGCGTATCATATTAACGCCGATAATGCCAAGAAGAATAAAAGCTACCCAGTGGTCAACACTACTGATGTACTTTTCAAAACTTGTACCGAGAAAGTATCCTATCGTAGGCATAAGAGCCTGAAATATACCGAAATATAAGCCTGTGATTATCAAGTGCTTCCACTCAAGCTTTTTTACCGCAAGGCCTTTGCACATAGAAACAGCAAAAGCATCCATCGCAAGACCGATTGCAAGAACAACGGCACTGATTATAATATTGAACATTTTATATATCCTTTCTTATTTTGGATAAACTTGTCTTTCTTTTGTAAAGTTTTCTATAACTTCGGTTTTGTATTATCTAATATAATATTTAGCCATGTCAAGATTAAGATCCTGCCAGTTTCCGCAGTCACGTGCGCTTGCACCGGGAATCTCCCCCGTGTATGAAAGAATAAAGTCACACATTTTCGAAATTAAAGGATAGATGTCTGCGGGCGAAAGGTTCCCTGCAAGGAGAAGGTAGAACCCTGTTCGGCATCCCATAGGACCAAAATAAACGGTTCTGTCTTTCCACTCTTCGTCATTGCGCAAGAAGGTGGCACCGAGATGCTCGATTGCATGAAGAGCAGGGGTGTCAATGACGGGCTCGGTGTTAGGGCGTGTAACTCTCATATCAAATGTAGTTACAGCTTCGTTACCAATGTGGTCAATTCTTGATACGTAAAGACCTGTAAGCAAATCAAGATGGTTTACAGTAAAACTTGCTATCTTTTTCATATGCACTCCTTAAACAATTATGACTTAATTATTATACATATCTTTTTTGCCGATGTCAAGAAAATACTATGTAAACATCAAAATAACAGGAGTTTCAAAAATGAAAAGAAAATGTATTGAAAAAGAAATATTTACTGTTTTTACTTTGATCATTATTCTTGTAGGAACCGTTTTACTGTATAAGGCGCGTTATGAAGCCAAGCAAACGCTATCGACAGAAAATGTGGATATACAAATAGCAGTTCCCATTTTGATGTATCACAGTGTGTGCGATAACAAAAAAGTTACGTCAAATTACAGAGTAACTCCAGAAGTACTTGAATCAGATCTCGAATATCTCAGAAAAAACGGATATGAAACGATATTTGTTTCGGACCTCGTTGCATTCGTGCACGAGGGGGCCGCTTTGCCTGAAAAGCCAATTATAATAACGCTTGACGACGGATATCTTAATAATATGACAAATGTTTTTCCGCTTCTTGAAAAATACAATATGTGCGCAGTTGTGTCTGTTGTAGGAGAATTTGCAGAAAGCTTCAGCGCGGTTGTTGACCGCAATCCGCTCTATGCATATCTTACTTTTGAGGATATGAAATATTTAAGGGAATCGGGACGAATAGAGATTGGTAATCACACGTATGCGATGCATGAACTCGGAGAGCGCCGCGGATGCGCAAAAATCGACGGTGAAAGTATGGAAAACTATGATAAAGCGCTTACGGAAGATCTTGTGAAAATGCAAACCGTCCTCAAAGAAAAGGTTGGCGTTACTCCTACAGTTTTCACATATCCATACGGTTTTGTCAGCAAAGAGTCGTTACCCATTATAAAAAAGATAGGCTTTCTGGCTGCTCTCACTTGTTATGAGCACATTAATTATATAAACGGTACTCCCGAGCAACTTTACAAGCTTGGAAGATTCAACCGACCGCCAAATATTAGTACCGAGGAGTTTATGAAAAAAATCGGAGTATAGAAAAAACGCACCATGTGGTGCGTTTTTTTATCTTATGAAATTAGTTCTGACTTTAGACTCGTATTTCGGCGGTTCAATACCGTTGTTTTTACCGCACTCAACAAGGCGCATAAGCCACGCGACGTTTTCACCGAGTGCTCGCATAGTCTGCATACCTTCCTCGTCTTTTTTTACTTCCTCGGCATTCGAGCCGTGGACTTGATTCCAGTACTGCGAGGATGCAATTATCATATTGCATATGGTAAAGTATTTATTAAGCTGATCAAAAGCAGCGCTTGCTCCACCTCGTCGGCAAGAAACAACGCAAGCGCCGATTTTTCCTGCCAGCTTTGAACCCGCTGAGTAAAAAAGTCTGTCTAAAAAAGCAGTAAGGGCGCCATTAGCTGAGGCATAGTACACCGGAGATCCTATTATAACGGCATCAAAATCGTCAAGTCTTGCAGCAAGCTCGTTTACCTTGTCGTTAACTGCGCATTTTCCTGTTTTAAAGCATGCGCGGCACGCGTTGCAACCCGATATCGGTGATTTACCTATCTGGAAGACTTCGGTTTCGATATCGTGCTTGCGAAGAGTCGTTGCTACTTCGTTAAGCGCAGTAAACGTGCAGCCGTTTTCGTTAGGGCTTCCGCATATCAAAAGTGCTTTCATATTTTCTCCTATTCTACAACAATAATACCGGATGAGTAAAATTCCGTCATTGCGGCAATGAGATAGTCAAGGTCTTTTACGCCTGCCGTTTCGTAGGCAGAATGCATTGCAAGCTGCGCAAGACCGATGTCAACGGTTCTAACCGGTAAAAGTGTGTTGGATATACTTCCGAGAGTGGATCCGCCGGGAAGATCAGAGCGATTTGCATATGCCTGAACCGGAATGTTTGCCGAAGCGCAAACTTTTTTGAAAATCGCTGCAGAGACTGCATCGGTAGTATATCTTTGATTAGCATT
>JAFYPS010000119.1 GCA_017547395.1 Clostridia bacterium | reverse complement strand
GCCTTGCGGAATAAATCCGCAAGGCTTTGTGTTTTTCGGGAGGGTAGACCCCTCCCATACGGAGCAAATTCAAAATTATCTACCGTAGGGGCAACCTTTGGTCGCCCGCCCAATAAACCGCAAAAAAAGGCGAACACAGTTCGCCCCTACGGGATGAGGTGTTGACGTTATCTTGTAGGGGCGATTCACGAATCGCCCGTTTACAACGAAATTTGCAATTAAATCTTTGTTTTTCAATGAGATGAAATTTCACGTTTACGGGCGGATATGGAATCCGCCCCTACGGGTGGAGATTTTGAGATTTGTCCATATAAAACAAAAGGCAGAGAATAAATCTCTGCCTTTTTTCGCTATCACTGTTAAAGTGTTTCTATATCATCAATAAAATCGCCGAAAACAAGCGCAAGAGGTGAATCAAGTACCGGAATCTTTACAAACGTCTTGCAATCTCCGTCTTCATCGTCTACCTCTACCATATTCTCAGGAAGCTCGTATACAGAGCCGTCAAGAATGTTGACAAGCTTTATATCCTTGCCGCCAACACCTGCGATCTGCACCGTCATTGTACCCTCGTAGGTTGTTGTCATAAGTCCTGCCGGATACCAGTACACGTATGCAAACGAGCCGTTGCCCTTCTTGAAGCCTGTCTTGATAAGACGTGCATCGGGCATATCGTAGTCCTCTGCGTACTCGTTGTATCCTCTCGGACGAATGAGCGCGGGAAGCTCACAGTTTTCTGTGTCCTCGCTGAACATTGCCGCAATAGTCTGGAGTGTCTTGTAGGAAGGCTTGGGAGTGTATTCGCCCGTTGACTTGCCGTTTTCGTCAAAGTCAGCACCGAGAACTCCGAAGTAACCGTAGTCAAGGTAGCTCGCAACGTCACCGACTGTACCGTTGAGCGCTTCTATCATATCAACACTTGTGAAGTATGAGAAGAATTCAACCTCTGTCATAAGGTCGGAGATAGAGCGGCGTGCAAGCTGCTTTGCCTGCTTGATGGGTGTCCAGTTGCCTTCTTTGAGTGCGCCGTTACCGCCGTATCTTGACTGTGAACCTGTTTCACCCTGAATAATTCTGACATTCGGGTTAAACTTGTCAAGCGCACCGCGGATGCTCTTTACTCTGTCGAATGCGTAAACCTCAAAAGGTGTGTAATCGTGGTATGTGAGCGCGTCGATGTGGTCGGCAACGCCTGTCTTCAAGAACTTGTTGATGTAGTTCATATCACGCAGACAGAGTGAGCCGCCGAGAACAGTCGCATCGGGATTTGCTTCTCTTATGTACTTGGCTGTATCAATGGTGAACAGACCAAGCTCGGTCGCGTTGGGGCCGTGCTTCCAGCACCAGAGTCCGTCCGGTTCGTTCCATACTTCAAAGTAGTCAACCTTGCCGACGTATCTCTTAACAGTAGCCTTTACGTAGTTTTCCCACGCGGTCTTCTGCTCGTCATTGAATATAGGCGGCCAACCCACAGCACCGAACGTCTGAGCGGCTCTGTCATCATAAAGGCTGTTGCCGTAGCAGAGACAGATCCAAGGCTTGAGTCCGCGCTCGATGAGGTTATCAACGATAGAGTCGAGCCATTCGAAGTGGTAAACGCCCTTTTCGGTTTCGGTTCTGTTCCAACCTGATTGAAGTCTTATCCACTTAACGCCGATCTTGCCTATCTTATCGTAAGCCTTTTCGGGATCGAAAACGTCACGGTCGAGCTTTTCAAATCCTATACCGCATCTTGACTTTTTTACTTCAAGTGCGCTTTTTGGTTTAACAGTACCAATTTTTTTTAGTCTTTGCATAATATCTCCCATCTGCCGCCAAAAACGGCAAAAATTACTTTCTTGATTTAATTATACAACAATATTCCGTAAAGTCTATACAAATTATTACTGTATTTTTTTAGAAATATTACTCTTTGCTTGAAATAAAGCTTCTGTCAACGTTTATAACCGCGTTATAGTTGAGCGAAAGTTTTTTGATTTCGTGCTCAATAAAAGCAACAACGTCTTTTTCGTCAGTCTTGCAGGAGTAGTTGAGAACAACGTCAAAAATAAGGTTTGTGTGTGTCTGACCGACAACCACCCTGAAATCGTGCATAGAAATTTCTTCGTCAAGCTTACGCGCCAAGTCGAAGATTATTTCGCTTACCTGTTCACGGAGCTTGTTTGCGTTTTCATCGTCCGTCACAACGGGGTCCATATGGATAACAAGGCTAATGCCCTTTTCTCTCAGGAAGTCAAATTCGATGTTGTCGATAATATCGTGGCTTTTGAGAACATCCTCGTTTGCGGGGACCTCGCAGTGTACGGAAGCAAAGCATCTGCCCTCGCCGTAGTTGTGAACGATGAGGTCGTGGATTCCGATAATTCCGTCATAGGAGAGTATTTTTTCGCCAATTTCACGGATGGTTTCTCTGCTCGGCGGCACACCCAAAATGGGGTCAGCCGTTTCAAGCACAAGCTTTATTCCCGAGTAGATTATAAAGAGAGCGATAAGAACACCGAGGTATCCGTCGAGAACTACATTTGTAAATTTGTTGACGATTGCGCCGATAAGCACGGATATCGTGATAATGGTGTCATTTCTGCTGTCAGCGGCAGTTGCGAGCAAGGAAGTTGAACCGATGTGCTTGCCGACACGGGTGTAAAAGGTCG
>JAFYPS010000118.1 GCA_017547395.1 Clostridia bacterium | reverse complement strand
CAGGTCTTATTCTCCCGAGCGTAACGTCGGTATTTTACATTTATCTGCTTAAAGAAACCTTTTCGCAGATACCAAGCGAGCTTTACTACGCGGCAAAGGTAGACGGCACGTCGGACTTTAAATATATGTGCCGCTTTATGATACCTATTGCACGTCCCACGATTGTAACGGTAACCATCTTGAAAATTATAGAGTGCTGGAACTCCTACGTATGGCCAAGACTCGTTACCGACGAAGCTGCATACTTCCTTGTGTCAAACGGAATTCAGGAAATACGCGAAAACGGCTTTGGCAGAGAGAATATCCCTGCTATGATGGCGGCGGTAG
This sequence comes from Clostridia bacterium, assembly GCA_017547395.1. The sequence continues at coordinate 2,526 of JAFYPS010000118.1, read as the reverse complement.
TGGTTATCTCACTTCCTCTTATAGTTCTTTTCCTTATTTTCAAAGACAAGATTATGGAGGGCGTTGCAAGAGGAGGTACAAAGGGATGAAAAAACTGCTTTGCTTGCTCGTTTTTACTTTGTCGCTCCTGCTTTGCTCTTGTCACGGCTCTATCGAGCGTGTTAAATTTGAAATTCCCGAATCCTTTGACGAAAATAAGCAATACGAGATATCATTTTGGGCAAAGAATGACACAAATCTCACTCAGGTTGCGATTTACGAGAACACAATCAGCGAATTTGAAAAGATTTATCCGAATATAAAGGTCAATCTCCGACTTTACACAGACTACGGGCGAATCTACAACGACGTTATCACAAACATTTCTACAAACACAACCCCTAACGTCTGTATCACCTACCCCGACCACATAGCAACCTACCTTGAGGGCAAAGATACGGTTGTTCCGCTTGACGACCTCCTTACTCACAAGAAATACGGTCTTTCAGGCAGTGAGGTGCGCTTTGATGCACCGGCAAAGAACGAGCTTGTACCAAAATTCCTCTCGGAGTGCTATCTCGGAGAAAACTGCTACGCGCTGCCGTTTATGCGCTCAACCGAGTGCTGCTACGTAAACAAAACCTTCGTTGAAAAGCTTGGCTACACACTCCCCGACGTTCTCACCTGGGACTTTATATGGGAGGTGTCCGAGGCGGCAACAAAAAAAGATGAAAACGGTAACTTTACAGTCAACGGACAAAAGGTTATGATTCCTTTCATCTACAAATCAACCGACAATATGATGATAACCCAGTTAAAGCAAAAGAGTGCGGGCTATTCAACACCGTCGGGAGACATCGAAATTTTCAACGACGTAACGAAAGAACTCTTGTTTGAAATTTCATCGCACGCGAAAACGGGCGCGTTTTCCACGTTTAAAATTTCAAGCTATCCCGCAAACTTCTTAAACGCGGGTCAATGCATCTTTGCCATCGACTCAAGCGCAGGTGCTACCTGGATGGGCAGTAACGCTCCTTTAGTAGATATAAGCGAAGACGCACTTGTAAAATTCGAAACGGCTGTACTGCCCGTTCCGCAGTTCGACACCGAAAATCCGCAGATGATTTCTCAGGGACCGTCGGTTTGTATATTCAACAAGGACGATAGCGGCGAGGTGCTTGCATCCTGGCTCTTTATGCAGTTCCTCCTAACAAATGACGTGCAGATTGCATATTCACAGACCGAAGGATACGTTCCCGTAACCTTAAAGGCGCAGAAAAGTGAGGAGTACACCGATTATCTTTTGCGTGAGGGAGAGGACAACGAGCTTTACTACGACGTAAAGATAAAAGCGGTCAAACTGCTTATCGACAATACCGAAAACACCTTTGTCACACCCGTTTTCAACGGCTCTGCTTCTCTTCGCGACGCGGCGGGACAGATGGTTGAAAACGTTACCAAATCCACAAGGCGAAAGGAAACTGTTGACGAAGGATATATCGAAAAGCTCTACACCGATATGGCATCGCTTTACCGCCTTGACTCCGTAGAGCAAAGCGGAAAAGCGCAGCTCGGCAAGCTGCCGAAAGAATCGGTCGCGCTCATCGCATCTCTTTGCGGAATATGGATTTTGCTGATTGTATATTATCTGTACGGCATATTTAAAAAACGCAAAAAATATTGACTTGCCAAAAATTTGATGTATAATATTTACAACACGTTTAAAATTTTCCAAAAGGAGAAACAAAAATGAAAAAGATTATCGCACTTGCACTCGTATGCGTTCTCGCACTTGCATTTGTTGCTTGCGGCAACGAGACCCCCGCTGTTACCACCGAGGCTCCCGCTACCACCGAAGCTCCCGTAACCACCGAGGCTCCCGTAACCACCGAGGCTCCCGACGTTACCGAGACTGTGGTTATGTCCTATGCAGACTATGCAGCAGCAGAGCTCGACACTCCCGTAGTTGTTGAAGCATTCGTTCAGGCTCACCAGTCCTGGTGGGACAACAAGGTTACCGTTTATGCAGCTGATGCAGACGGTGCATACTTCATTTACGAGATGGCTTGCTCCGAAGAGGATGCAGCAAAGCTCACCCCCGGCACCAAGATTCTTGTAAACGGCTACAAGGGCGCTTGGGCAGGCGAAGTTGAGATTATGGACGCAACCTTTGAGTTCGTTAACGACGGCGAAACCTACGTTGCAGAGCCTATCGATGCTACCGCTCTTCTCGGTACCGACGATCTTATCAACTATCAGAACCAGCTCGCAATCTTCAAGGGTATGACCGTTGAAGCAATCGAGTTCAAGAACGGCGAACCCGGCGATGACATCTACGTTACCGTTAGCAAGGACGGCGCTTCCTACAGCTTCTGCGTAGAAAGATACCTCACCGATCCCGACACCGACGTCTACAAGGCTGTTTCCGAGCTCAAGGCCGGCGACATTGTTGACGTTGAAGGCTTCATCTATTGGTATGAGGGCGTTAACACCCACATCACCGCAGTTGCAGCAGCAAACTAATTTTACACAAGAAAAACAGTCCGT
>JAFYPS010000117.1 GCA_017547395.1 Clostridia bacterium | reverse complement strand
TGCTTTAACGATATGCTTGTCGGCGATTACACCCTTTATACGGGTGCTCTTACTTCGATTTTAACTGCAGTTTCTTCTATTGTTAATCATACTTCCGCTATATACGAAGGAACCTTGTTCATTGACAATATGATAGAATTTATGGACGTTAAGCCGACGATAGTTCCGGCCTGCTCTCCGGCTTTGATTCCTGCCAAAGGTGCTGCCCATACTATTGAATTTAAAAATGTAAGTTTTTCGTATCCCGGTAGCACTAAAAAGGTCATCAACAACCTTAATCTAGTTTTGCAAGGCGGAAAATCATATGCACTCGTAGGTCTTAACGGTGCCGGAAAAACCACGCTTATCAAGCTTATGACAAGACTTTACGATCCAACAGACGGCGATGTAATTCTTGACGGCAAAAACATCAAGGATTACGATGTAAACGAACTCTATTCTATGTATGGAATAGTTTTTCAGGACTTCGCAAAATACGCCGTTTCTCTTCGCGAAAACATTACTTTCGGTGACATACACGCAGTATATGATGAAAAGCGTATTGAATATGCAATTGATCAGAGTGCAGCCGCAGATTTTGTCAAAAAACTGCCGAACGGTATTGATACTCCGCTTATGCGAATGTTCGAAAAAAACGCGACCGATCTTTCCATCGGACAATGGCAGAAAATTTCCATTGCTCGCGCATTTTACAAAGATTCGGAAATTCTGATTCTGGACGAGCCCACCGCCTCTCTGGACCCTATTGCCGAGGCAGAAATTTTCAAGCAATTTGATGCTCTTCGCCATGGTAAAACCACACTCTTTGTTTCACACCGTCTTTCCAGCGCAGTCGCTGCCGATGAAATTATAGTTATGCAAAACGGTAAAGTAATTGAACAAGGTAACCACCACGCTCTTATGAAAAACAACGGAGATTATTGCAAATTGTTCAAATTGCAGGCAGAAAAATATCTTGAAAACTCATAATTTGTCAATTGACACGCTTTACACGTACGCATATAATTATAATGTAGCATAAGTATATATTCTTTAGTTCTACAAGGAGAACAAAATGAACGTCAAAGTTATTAAATTCGGCGGATCTTCTCTTGCCGATGCAAATCAGTTTAAGAAAGTAGCCGAAATTATAAATGCCGACCCTGCTCGTCGCTACGTTGTCCCCTCCGCTCCGGGAAAGCGTTTTAACGGCGATACCAAAGTTACAGATATGCTCTATTCCTGCTTTGAAAAGGCAATGCGCGGTGAAGAGTTCGACGAGGAATTCGACAAGATTATCGACAGATACGAGTCGATAATTTCCGATCTCGGCCTCAATCTCGATATGAGCAAAGAATACAACCGCATCAAAGGCGCTTTTATGCATCAGCCTGGTCGTGACTACGCTGCAAGCCGTGGCGAATATCTTAACGGAATAATTCTTGCAAATTATCTCGGATATGATTTCATTGATGCAGCAAGCGTAATCTTCTTCCAGGAAAACGGAGCGTTTGATTCAGAACGCACCAACGTTACACTTTCTGCGATCCTTCGCAACCACAAACAGGCTGTTATACCCGGTTTTTACGGCTCGATGCCTAACGGAACTATTAAAACCTTCTCTCGCGGCGGATCTGACGTAACGGGATCTATCGTTTCACGAGCAGTTAACGCAGATATATATGAAAACTGGACCGATGTTTCCGGCTTCCTTATGGCAGACCCGAGAATAGTTGATTCTCCCAAAGTAATTGAAACGATTACCTACCGCGAACTTAGAGAACTTTCTTATATGGGCGCCACTGTTCTTCACGAAGAGGCAATTTTCCCCGTTCGCTTTGCGGGAATTCCGATTAACATCCGTAACACAAATCAGCCAGATGCTCCCGGTACAATGATTGTTTCTTCAACAACCGATTACTCCTCCGACAATGTTATTACAGGTATTGCGGGAAAAACCGGATTCTCAGTTATACATATCGAAAAAGATATGATGAATGCGGAAATCGGTTTCGGTAAAAAGGTCCTTTCGGTTCTTGAAGACTGTCAGCTCCCCTTTGAGCATCTTCCTTCCGGAATTGATACAATGAGCGTGGTTGTAAATACTTCCGCCATTGAAGATCTGAAAGATAGAATTGTTCGTTCAATCTGCCTCAAAACAACTCCTGACTCGGTTGCTATCGAAGACGGTCTTGCACTCATCGCTATCGTTGGTCGCGGTATGATCCGCTCAAAAGGTACCGCTGCCCGTGTATTCACCGCTCTCAGCAATGCAGGTGTAAATATCCGAATTGTTGACCAGGGTTCAAGCGAACTTAACATTATCATCGGTGTCGATGAAGCAGACTATGAAAACGCGCTACGCGCTATATATTCTGAATTTGTAAAATAAAAAACGGTCACGGGAATTCCGTGACCGAAATTTTTCTACGCCATATTTTCAGACAGCTTCTTTCCGCCGAGAACGTGGAAATGAATGTGCTTTACAGATTGGCAAGCATCTTCACCGCAATTGTTAACAATGCGGTAACCGTTAGTTATACCCGCAGCCTTTGCAATCGTCGGCACCGCCTCAAAAAGCTTTGCAATCACCGTGCTGTTTTCCGGGGTGATCTCGTCGGCACACGCAGCAATATGCGCTTTGGGAATGACAACAACATGCACGGGAGCCTGAGGATTTATATCATAAAATGCATATACGTTCTCATCCTCATACACCTTTTTAGAGGGAATCTCCCCTGCTACTATTTTACAAAACAAGCAATCCATATCTATATTCCTTTCACTGCCTTTTTTATAAAGTTTACCATATCAAAAATCAAAAATCAAGGAGGCAAAGTAAAGTTATGTCATCACTTGTGCACTACTCAGAATTCAAATATGATTTATGGCACTATCTTGCCTCTTCTGAAAAACCGATCGTTATGTACGGTATGGGCAACGGCGCCGATAAAATACTTGCTGTATTTGAAAAATTCGGTATAGAGGTTTCGGATTTCTTCGCAAGTGACGGATTTGTACGTGGACAAATCTTTCACGGAAAGACCGTTCTCTCTCTCTCTGCAATAAAAGAAAAATACAACGACTTCATTGTAGTTGTTTCCTTTGGCTCTTCTCTTCCCGAAGTTTTGGCTAACATATACAGCATTGCAGAGCGGTATGAACTGTATGCTCCGGATGTTCCCGTCAGCGGAGATACACTGTTTTCACTTGATTTTTTCAAGGACAACTTTGATAAATTTAAGAAAGCCTTTTCCCTGCTTTGCGATGAAGAATCGAAACGTATTTATAATAATATTGTATCTTATAAAATCACCGGTAAAATTTCGCACCTGAAGGAAGCAATTAACCCTATGTCTTGCGAAAAAGAGCTTTTACATCTCGACAGTTTCTCTACTTTTATCGACTGCGGCGCTTACAATGGCGATACTGCAAAAAAGTTTATCAACGAGTGTCCTAATGCATCAAAGATTTATGCAATCGAGCCCGACAGAAAGAACTTCAAAAAGCTTTCAGCATTTGCTGAAAACGAGAAAAAGTGTTCCGTAATACCTTTTAATTTCGGTGTATGGAACGAGCATTCTACTGCTGACTTTGCAGTAGGCGGAAATCGGAACTCCGGAATCGGAACTCAGAATTTCAAGAAAACAGAGACGGTTATTCTTGATACCGTTGACAGTTTGAACGTATGCGATGCCGACTATATTAAGTACGACGTAGAGGGCGCAGAAAAAGAAGCTCTTTTAGGCTCTGTAAAAACCGTAAACTCTTCTTCGCCCGATTTACTTATTTCGCTTTACCACAGAAGCGAAGATTTGTTCGAACTGCCGCTTCTTGCGAACAGCCTTTTTCCCGAGTATTCATTATTTTTACGCAGATTTGAATACGTGCCCGCTTGGGACATTAATTTGTATGCAATAAAAAGGAGTTAAATATGGTTTACAGACTTTACGTTGAAACAGTAAAATACGAAGATAGAATAGCATGGGCATTTACTTTCTATAACCATCAGGACTTTATGGTATACAAGCGCGCAGGCGTATCCGAAAACACCTCCGAAAAATCCGTAATACTTGAACAATCCGGTGCCGCGCTAACGTACTTCGAAAGATCAATGCGCCGACGCTATTATGACGAACATTTTTCAACGAGAATTGACGAGGACTACGTTACGCTTTATACCGAGATTCCTGAGATTTCAGAAGTTGCAGAGATAGTAAAAAACGGGAACTCTAGTCTGCCCGCTTTTATAGAAGATAGAGAATTCTGGGAAATTCTCCTCCCGTTTTTCAAACAAAAAACAATGTCTTTTGAATTTGCAACAGATGAAAAATTTATATCCGCTGCAAAAGAACTGGCAAAAACAAAAAAATAAAAAATCAGGGAAGCCAAACGGCTTCCCTGTTTTTTAATTACTTGTACTTACGCTTGCGCGCAGCCTCAGACTTCTTCTTGCGCTTTACGCTGGGCTTCTCATAGTGCTCTCTCTTACGGAGCTCAGTGAGTACACCGGATCTTGCACACTGACGCTTAAAGCGGCGAAGAGCGCTGTCAAGAGACTCATTTTCTTTTACTCTGACTTCTGCCATTGAATTTTCCCTCCCCTCGCCATTGGGCAACACGCCCAAAAACAAATGATTACACCATATTATATCTTGTCCACAGAAAAAAGTCAAGAGAAATTTTTAATATTTTTAGTTATTTTACAACAATATTAACAATTTTACCGGGTACAACAATTTCTTTAACAATGGTCTTGCCGTCAATCATTGCAGCAACCTTTTCGTCATTCTTTGCTACTGCAAGCAGATCATCTTTGCTAATATCCTTTGCAACCATTACGGTACCTCTGAGTTTTCCGTTAACCTGAAGCGCAATTTCGATTGTGCTGTCTACAGTCTTGCTCTCATCATAAGTAGGCCAAGGAGAAAGTGCGCAAAGTTCCTTGTTGCCAAGGGACTGCCAGATTTCTTCGGAAAGATGGGGAGCATAAGGACAAAGAAGTCTTACAAAAATTCCGAGTTCATCCTGTGTAAGCGTTCCCGCATCGTAAATCTCATTTATGAGGCTCATCATAGCAGCAATTGCGGTGTTGAACTTCATATCTTCTATATCTTCGGATACTTTCTTTATTGTCTTATGGAAAGAAGCTTCAAGCTTTGCAGTAACACCGCTTCCATTGGCAATATCAGTAAGTCCTGCAACTCTGTCAAGGAAACGCTTTACACCCTTAACAGAACTCTCGTTCCAAGGAGCAGCAGAAGCATAGTCGCCCATAAAGAGCGTATATACTCTGAGGACGTCTGCACCATACTGATCAACTACGTCGTTAGGGTCAACAACGTTGCCCTTGGACTTAGACATTTTTTCGCCATCGGGACCAAGAATAAGTCCCTGAGCAGTTCTCTTTGCATAAGGTTCATCTACGGGAACTTCACCAAT
>JAFYPS010000116.1 GCA_017547395.1 Clostridia bacterium | reverse complement strand
ATAGTTCATAGACTTTTTGGCAATGTAAAGCACCACCAGAACCGCCGCAAGAATAAGTATGAGCTTAACCTTGCCGTTTACAATATAATCGTCAATCATAAGACCAGTAAGCTTCGGATAAACAAGGTTGCAAAGAGCAACACCAAGTGCACAAAGCATGTCCAGCGTAAAAGTCTTTAAATATGGTTTGTAGTACGCGCAAAATCTTTTAACCATCTTCATTTTTGTCAATACCTCTCTAAATTATCATTATAAATAAAATTTCACTTAAAGTCAATCAATATCAAAAAATCTCTTCCATTTTTCTATTATATATGATATTATATAATAGATTAAGTATGTAAAAGGAGGAGTGCGCCCTGTGGAAAATGAAACGGTTATAACACTTTCGACAGAAGAGACCGAGATGATCGGTCGCTCGCTTGCCGAAAGGCTTGTCAAAGACCAAAGGCACACTGCTTTTATCGCGCTTTACGGCGACCTTGGCGTTGGAAAAACCGCGTTTGTCCGCGGCTTTACCTCGGCAATATGCAAGGATGCAAAGGTGAAAAGTCCAACGTATACCGTAGTTAACGAATACCGCGGCGGCGTAGTACCCGTCTTTCACTTTGATATGTACCGCATCGTCGATGACGATGACCTTTATTCAACGGGATTTTACGACTACGTTGACGAAGGCATCATCCTCTCCGAGTGGAGCGAGAACATTCCGTTTGCTGTTCCAAAGGAGCATATCAGCGTAAAAATCGAAAAGGACGGCGAGGACAAGCGCCGCATTACCATAGAGGAACATATATGAAAATTTTAGCACTTGACTCGGCAGCAAAGGCTGCCGCCGTCGCTTTGCTTGACGGAAAAAAGCTTATTGCCAAAAGCTTTAACGATGACGGGAACACGCATTCCTGCAGTCTGCTCCCGATGATTGAAAATCTGCTTTTGGAAAACTCGCTGTCAATAAACGATATCGATATGTTTGCGGCAAGCAGCGGTCCCGGCTCGTTTACGGGTGTCCGCATCGGTGCTGCAACCTTGAAAGGCCTTGCGTTTGGCAAAGACCGCCCCTGTGTCCCCGTCAGCGCACTGCACGCGCTCGGCTACAATATGCGCAGTGGCGACGGTTACGTATGCGCGCTTATGGACGCGCGCCGCGGACAGTTTTACACAGCACTGTTTAAAGTTGAAAACGGCAGTGTGAAGCGCATTACCGAAGACGCGGCAAAAAGCGGTGAGGAAATTGCAAAGGAACTTGCGACATACGAAAGCGTAACGCTCGTCGGCGACGGTGCAAAGGTTGCTCTTCCCTTTTTCGAGGGGCTGAGTGTGACACTCGCGCCCGAGGAAAAGCTCCTCTGCGACGGCGAAAGCGTAGGACTTCTCGCAATTTGCGAATTTGAAAACGGCACCCGTACAACCGACGCGCAGTTTGCACCCACCTACCTCAGACTGCCGCAGGCGGAACGTGAAAGACTCGAAAAAGAAAAATCGTCCTCTTTGTCATCCTGATATACAAAGGATAAAAAGCCTCACCTGTGTAAGGGAGGCTATTGTCACCGACATAACAAAATTAAATCACCCAGAAACTTTATTAAAACGGAGAAACAGATATGAAACTTTTTGACACCGTAATCATCGGCGCGGACAGCGCAGGCTACGCCCTCAAGGAACAGATTAAAGAAAAGCTCATCGCCGACGGCTATAACGTAGTTGACAAGGGCACCGATTCCGATGCATCCTGCCACTACCCCATCTACGGCAAAGCAGTTGCCGAAGAGGTTTCAAAGGCGGCTCTTTCGGGCGATGAAAAAACCGTTGGTATCCTTATCTGCGGCACCGGCATAGGCATGAGTATGGTTGCAAACAAGCACAAGGGCATCCGCGCGGCTTGCTGCGACGATACCTTCTCTGCAAGAATGACCCGCGCTCACAACAATGCAAACATCCTCTGCTTTGGCGCGCGCGTTATCGGCTACGGTCTTGCTTGCGACCTTGTAGACATCTTCCTCGCTACCTCCTTTGAGGGTGGCAGACACGCGACAAGAGTTGATATGATAATGGAGCTTGAAAAATAATGCATAACATTCCTACCGTAAACGAACTCTACGACCTCTCCCACTCGATTGCAGGCGAATATCTTGCACGCTTCACCTATCCGTGGGAGGCACTTAAAGGACTTAAAGACTACATAATCGAGCTTGGAAACACTCTTTCAAAAGAGGAATTTGACAATCCGAGCGAAAACGTATGGATTGCAAAGGATGCAAAGGTTGCACCCACCGCGTGCATAAACGGTCCCTGCATTATCGACCACGGTGCAGAGGTTCGTCACTGCGCGTTCATCCGCGGAAGCGCGATCATCGGCAAGAACTCGGTTTTCGGCAACTCCTGCGAAATCAAGAACTCGATAATCTTTGACGATGCGCAGACTCCCCACTACAACTACGTAGGCGACTCGGTGCTCGGCTGGCACTCGCATATGGGCGCAGGCTCTATAACCTCAAACGTAAAGAGTGACCGCTCCGACATCGTTATCCGCTGCGGCAAGGAGCGCATCGAAACCGCAAGATACAAGATTGGCGCAATGCTCGGCGACTACGTTGAGGTTGGCTGCAACAGCGTGCTTAACCCAGGCACCGTCATCGGCAAATGCTCAAATATCTATCCCCTCTCCTCTGTGCGCGGCGTAATCCGCGAAAACAGTATCTACAAGGGTGCGGATAACATAGTTTTAAAAGAATTCAGATAACAGAAAGGATATACTGACAATGGGAAGACTGTTCGGTACAGACGGAATTCGCGGCGTAGCAAACGAAAAGCTCACCGTTGAACTCGCAGTCAGCACAGGCCGCGCGGTTGCGGCATCTCTCGGTGCTTCAGGCAAGCGTACAAAGAAGCTTATTCTCGTAGGTATGGACACCCGTATCTCCTCGGATATGCTTGCTTCCGCAATCACCGCGGGTATTCTCTCCGTAGGCTACGACGTAATCAATCTCGGCGTTGTCCCCACTCCCGCCGTTGCATTTCTCGTTCGCAAATACAAGGCGCGTGCGGGTATTATGATTTCGGCATCGCACAACCCATACGAATTCAACGGCATCAAGGTTTTCAACAGCGAGGGACTTAAACTCGCCGACGCGCTCGAAGAAAACGTTGAATCTATGGTGCTTGGCGAAATTCCAATGCCCTCTCCCGCAATCAATCAGAATCTCGGCAAACTCATCAAGGCTCCCGAGGCGCTTGACGAGTACATCGAATTTGTTAAAAAGTCTATCGACGGTGACCTTTCGGGTCTTACCGTTGCGTTTGACTGCGCAAACGGCTCCTCTGCGGCGACCGCAGAAAAGCTCTTTTCCTCGCTCGGCGTAGAGTGCCATATGCTCTCCGATAAGCCAAACGGCGTTAACATCAACACAAACTGCGGCTCTACTCACCTTGAAAACCTTATCTCCTACGTAAAGCGCAACAAGCTTGACATAGGTATCGCGTTTGACGGTGACGCTGACCGTGTGCTCTGCGTTGACGAGGACGGTGAAGTGGTTGACGGCGATATGATTATGGCAATTATGGCAATTGATATGAAGGCGCGCGGCAAGCTTCGCGGCAACACCGTTGTCGGCACCATAATGACAAACTTCGGCTTTACCAAGTTCTGCGAAAACAACGACATCCGCTTTGTCGCAACCAAGGTAGGCGACAGATACGTGCTTGAAGAAATGCTCCTCGAGGACTACCGTTTCGGCGGCGAGCAATCGGGACATATTATATTCAAGGACTATGCCACAACGGGTGACGGTCAGCTCTCCGCGGTTCAGCTCCTCTCATATATAAAGAGAAGCGGCAAAAAGCTCTCCGAGCTTAAAACGGTAATGACCAAGTACCCCCAGTTTATCGTAAACATCCGTACAACCGATGCGGCAAAGCTTGCATTCTATACGGATGACGATATCAAGACTATTCTCGAAGAGGGCGCACGCGAGCTTGGAAATACAGGCAGACTTGTTGTCCGTCCCTCAGGCACCGAGCCTCTTATCCGCATTATGACCGAGGGCGAGGACGACAACCTCACCGAAGCTGTAGCAAATCAGGTTGCACAGAGAATCGAAGAAAAACTCAAACAGTATTAATAAATCCACAAAATATCGCTCACTAAAAGCACCTTTGACGGGTGCTTAGCGCCAGACTGCAAAGCAGTTAACGAGGTCTCCGGTTATCGAATTTTCGGCGGATGCCGGAGCGGCAGACTGCAGCCGTATCTTTCTACAAACACGAAAAGCAATTTTCGGACAAAAAAGAAGAAGTGCAGAATATTTTTAAACAAGGTGCACTCCTCCGAGACGAGCGCGGAGGAACGTGCAAAAAGGATAAATTTATGTGTGGAATTACAGGTTACGTAGGCTACCGCGAAGCAAAGGACGTTGTTATACACGGCCTTACTGCGCTTGAATATCGCGGCTACGACTCGGCGGGAATCGCCTCCCTTAAGGACGGTAAAATTTCCGTGGTAAAAACAATAGGCAAGGTGTCTGTTCTCGGTGAAAAAGTGAACGCGGCAGAGGCACTCAAGGACTCAAACTGTGCCATAGGTCACACCCGTTGGGCAACTCACGGCGCACCCTCCGACATCAACTCTCACCCTCACGGCACCGAGCATATCCAGATTGTGCATAACGGCATTATCGAAAACTATGCTCCCATCAAGGAAATGCTTATCAAAGAGGGTTACGACTTTATTTCCTCCACCGATACCGAGGTTGCGGCAAAACTTATCGCCTACTACTATTCAAAGTGCGGTGACAAAATGGATGCACTCGTTGCAACAATGCGCGACATCGTCGGCTCTTATGCTATCGGCATTCTCTTTGACGACTGCCCCGACACGATGTACACTATCCGCAAAGACAATCCGCTTATTATCGGCGTTGGCAAGGATGAAAACTTCGTTGCCTCCGATATTGCGGCGGTTCTCAGATACACAAACAAGTACTATCAGATGGGCGACTACCAGATCGGCATAGTTAAAAAGGACTCAGTAGAGCTTTTCGATATGGATAAAAAGCCCGTGGACCTTCCTCTTCTCACGGCAACCTGGTCGATTGAAGCGGCAGAACGCGGCGGCTACGACCACTTTATGATTAAAGAAATCTACGAAGAGCCCGAGGCGGTAAGAAAGACTCTTCACCCGAGAATCAAGGATATGCTCCCGAACTTTGAGGAAGAAAACCTCTCCGACGAGCGCCTTAAGAATATCAGAAGCATCACGTTTGTAGCGTGCGGCACCGCAATGCACGCGGGTCTTGTCGGCAAGGGCATTATCGAGAGCCTCTGCCGCATTCCCGTAAAGGTTGAGATTGCCTCCGAATTCCGCTACAACAACCCCATTATAAACAACGACGACCTTGTCATCGTTCTCTCGCAGTCGGGCGAAACCGCAGACTCTCTCGCGGCACTCCGCCTTGCAAAGGAAAAGGGCGCGTACACACTCGGCATTGTGAACGTTATCGGCTCGTCCATTGCACGCGAGGCTGACAATGCGATATACACCTGGGCAGGCCCCGAAATCGCGGTTGCATCTACCAAGGCGTATACCGTTCAGGTCGCGCTCCTTTATCTTCTCACCATTCGCATCGCGCTTCTCCGCGGCAATATAGACGAAGCAACCGCGCGCGAGTACACCCGCACGCTTTACGAGGATATGCCCACTCTTATTGCCAAGGTTCTCCGTCGCGAGGAGGAAATTTCCGAGGCGGCAAAGGATTTCTACGACCGCGAAAACCTCTTCTTTATCGGTCGCGGTATGGACTACCATCTTGCAACCGAGGGCTCGCTTAAGTTAAAGGAAATTTCCTACATTCACTCCGAGGCTTATGCCGCAGGCGAACTCAAGCACGGCACGATTT
>JAFYPS010000115.1 GCA_017547395.1 Clostridia bacterium | reverse complement strand
TTTTTACACACGTAATGATGATTATTGCGATAGCGCTTGCACCTATCGGAATGGAATGGATATTTGACGTTGATGATGAAGTGTTTATGTCTATCCCGCGGGAGGACACTGAAAATAGCGATAACGAGACAAATTAATAAAAAAAGCAGACTGCCAAGGCAGTCTGCTTTTTACATTTTGACAAACACTGCGAAAATTTTTAACAACTCGGCAAAAAAGATTGAATTGCTTTTTATCCGGCAGTATGTTATCATATGATTGTTAAAATATTATTATATTGGAGGATTATGTTCTATGAGCAGACTTGCGATTACTTCGACTGCCAAGTCAGAGAGAACTGTCAGAGGACTTTATGACAGTCTCAGTCGCAGAATTGAAGCATCTCCTGTTGGAAACTGTCCGCTTGAACTTACGTCGGCTTTCCTTAAACTTTGCCTTGCGCAGAGTTGTGGAAAGTGTGTACCTTGCAGAGTGGGTCTCGACCGACTTTCAGCACTTGTTGATGCGTGCCTTGACGGCGAGGGAGATATAAAAACTCTTGACCTTATCGAAAGAACCGCACGTGCCATTGCAGATTCGTCTGACTGCGCAATCGGATTTGAGGCGGCAAAGCTTGTGCTTGACGGTATGGCGGCATTCCGCGACGACTATATCTCTCACGTAGAAAAGGGAAGATGCACGGCAAATTTTGCATCCATTCCTTGTACTGCCGAGTGTCCCGCACACGTTGATATACCCGCTTACATAGCACTTGCGGGGGAAGGCCGTTTTGCAGATGCAATAAGAGTAATTCGCAAGGATAATCCGTTCCCGTCGGTATGCGGACTTATCTGCGAACATCCTTGTGAAAATCATTGCCGCAGAAGCCTTGTTGACAGCGCGGTAAATATCCGCGGACTCAAGAGATACGCTATTGACAATGCGGGAACTGTGCCCGTACCGGCGTGCGCCCCTGCAACCGGCAAAACAGTTGCGGTTATCGGTGGCGGCCCTGCAGGACTTACTGCTGCATATTATCTCTCGCTTATGGGACACAAAGTAACTGTTTTTGAGCAGCGTACACGTCTTGGCGGTATGCTCCGTTACGGAATTCCTTGTTACCGTCTGCCTGATGCATATCTTGATGCAGATATTGATGCGATTTTGTCTTTAGGTGTTGAAGTTAAACTTGGTGTAAAGATAGGCAAGGACGTAACGCTTGACGAGCTTCGCAAAGCATATAACAGCGTATATATTACCATCGGTGCACATTCAGATAAAAAACTTCGCATTGAGGGCGAGGATGCAGAAGGCGTTATTTCTGCAGTTGAACTTCTTGGCGGAATCGGCGACAGAGAGATACCTGACTTTACAGGCAAGAACGTTGTTATTGTCGGTGGCGGAAACGTTGCAATGGACGTAACCAGAACGTCTATGCGCCTTGGCGCCAAGAGCGTTAAGTGTGTATACCGTCGCAGAATTGAGGATATGACGGCACTTCCCGAGGAAATCGAGGGCGCTATTGCGGAGGGATGCGAAATAGTTCAGCTCAAGGCTCCTTCATACGTAGACGTAGAAAACGGAAAGGTCAAGGCACTCGTTGTAAAGCCTCAGGTTATCGGCGCATACAACCGCGGCAGACCTATGCCGTATAATGCAGATCTTCCCGAAGAGAGCATTCCTTGCGATATTATCATTGTTGCGATAGGACAGGCAATCGATTCAAAGCATTTTGCCGAGAGTGGCGCGCCTCTTCAGTGGGATCAGATTGATGCAAACAAAGCGGGAGAGGTTCCCGGTCTTGACGGTGTTTTCTCGGGTGGAGACTGCGTAAGCGGACCCTCGACTGTTATTAAGGCTATTGAAGCCGGCAAGGTTGCGGCGGCAAATATTGACGTATATCTCGGCGGTCATACCGAAATTGAAAACGAGGTTGATATTCCTGTTGCTACGTATAAGTTTAAACCTGCATGCGGAAGAGTAAATAACTCCGAGCGCGAGGCTGACGAAAGAAAATGCGACTTTGAACTTATGGAAAAGCCTATGACAAAAGAAGAAGCAGTTCAGGAGTGTTCGAGATGTCTCCGCTGCGATCACTACGGATGCGCAACGTTGAAAGGAGGCAGAGTGAACAAATGGTAAAACTTACTATTGACGGCAGAGTAGTTGAAGTAAAGGAAGGAACAACCATCCTTGCAGCTGCTAATGAAATCGGTATCAATATTCCCACGCTCTGCTACTTTGAAAAGATAAATGAAATTGGTGCTTGCCGTGTATGTGTTTGCGAGGTAAAAGGCTCCGAAAAACTTGTTGCGGCTTGTAATACCGTCGTTTCTGAGGGAATGGAGGTTCTTACCAATTCCGCCCGTGTACGTGCTGCACGTAAGGTTAACGTTGAACTTATCCTTTCTGCACATAACTGCAACTGCGCTTATTGTGTACGTAGCGGAAACTGTGCTCTTCAGACTCTTGCAAACAGTCTGAATATCCGCACTATTCCTTATGAAAGCAAACTTTCAAAGGAAAAATGGGATAAGTCTCTTCCACTCCAGCGCGATGCATCCAAGTGCATTTCCTGTATGCGTTGTGTAAGCGTGTGCGACGAGCTTCAGGGACTTGCCGTATGGGAAGTTAACGGAAGCGGCGCGCATACCAAAGTTACTGTAAGAAACGGACTTTCTCTTACCGAGGCGGGCTGCGCATTCTGCGGTCAGTGTATCACACATTGTCCTACGGGTGCACTCACTGCGCGCGACGATACCGACAAGGTTTTTGACGCGATCGAAAATGACGAAATCGTTACCGTTATGCAGATAGCACCCGCAGTTCGCTCCGCGTGGGCAGATTCGCTTGGTGTAGACGAGGCTATAGCCACCGAAAAGCGTATGGTAGCTGCTGCAAAGGCACTTGGTATTGACTATGTATTCGACACTAATTTTGCGGCGGACCTCACCATTATGGAAGAGGCAACTGAGCTTATTGATAGGCTCACGAAGGGAAGCGGCAAGATTCCTATGTTCACCTCTTGCTGTCCCGGTTGGGTACGTTTTATGAGATATGCTTACCCCGAGTTTGCTGAAAATCTTTCAAGTGCAAAGAGTCCTCAGCAGATGTTTGGAGCAGTGGCAAAAACGTATTTCGCTGAAAAGATGGGGATTGACCCCGCAAAGATTTACTGTGTTTCTGTAATGCCATGCAGCTCCAAAAAGTATGAGTGCGACGTACCTGAAGTAAATACTACCGAAAAGGACGTAGACGTTGTGCTTACAACGAGAGAGTTCGCAAGAATGCTTAAAGCCGACCATGTAAAC
The DNA here is from genome assembly GCA_017547395.1 of Clostridia bacterium. Next base: position 1,915 of record JAFYPS010000115.1, on the reverse strand, counting down.
GTAGCTTCACTTGAGGAGCGCGAGTTTGACTCTCCTCTCGGCACAGGTTCAGGCGCCGGTGTAATCTTCGGTGCAACCGGTGGTGTTATGGAGGCAGCGCTTCGCAGCGCTTATAATATGCTTACAGGCACGAATCCCGATGCAGATGCGTTCAAGGTTGTTCGCGGAAGCGAGGGTATACGCGAGGCGGAAGTCGAAGTTAACGGAACGGTTCTTCGTGCTTGCGTTGTAAGCGGTCTTGCAAATACAAAAGCACTTCTTGAAAATATCAAGAATGGCAAGGCGAACTATGATTTTGTTGAAGTAATGGCGTGTCCCGGAGGCTGCGCAGGCGGCGGCGGTCAGCCTATTGTAGATGGTAAGGAACTCGCAGCAGAGCGCGGAGAGAAACTTTATGTGCTCGACGGTGCAAATTCACTCCGTTTCTCTCATGAGAATCCTGAAATCAAAGCACTTTACGAGAACTTCCTTGGAAAACCTCTTTCTCACAAATCACACGAACTGCTTCACACAGAGCAGTCAAAGTGGACTGTATAGAACTTAGTTTACACTAAATTTTCCGCATCAAACATTGACTTTTTTAAAAAAATTTGCTATAATTTTATATATTAATTTTTCGGAGGAAGAAAATGGCTAAAACTAATATAGTTGATTGGAAAACAATCACAAGCTTTGTTGTAGATTCGTTCGTTGGTTACGGTGTTCCGAGAGCGGATGCTGAGATTTGCGCTGATGTTCTTCTTGAGTCTGATAAGCGTGGCATCGAGTCTCACGGTGTAAACCGTTTTAAGCCTGTTTATCTCGACCGTATCAAGGCTGGTATTCAGCAGCCCGTTACCGAGTTCGAAATTATCAAGGAAACTCCTACCACCGCAGTTGTTGACGGACATCACGGTATGGGTCAGGTTGTAGGCCACAAGGCAATGAGCATGGCTATTGCTAAGGCTAAGGAATACGGTATGGGTATGGTAGTTGTACGTAACTCTTGCCACTACGGTATTGCAGGTTACTACACCTCTATGGCAACCAAGGCAGGTTGTATCGGTATGACCGGTACCAACGCACGTCCTTCTGTTGCTCCTACTCACGGTGTTGAGGGTATGTTCGGTACTAACCCCTTTACTATCGGTGTTCCCACCGATGAAGCATTCGACTTCAACTTTGACTGTGCTACTTCTATTACCCAGAACGGTAAGATTGAATACTATGAGCGCATCAACCATGACGTTCCCGAAGGAACTATTATTGGTGATGACGGAAGCGCAGTTGTAGGCGATGCAGGCGTAGCACTCAAGAAGATCCGTAACGGCACTGCAGCTCTTACCACCCTTGGTGGCATTGGTGAAGGCCTTGGCGGTTACAAGGGTTACGGCTTTGCTCTCGCAGTTGAATTCTTCTCATCTATTCTTCAGGACGGTGCATATGGTAAGGCACTTGACGGCAAGGATGAAAACGGCAATATTCGTCCCTATCAGCTTGGTCACTGGTTCATCGCAATAGACACCGACCACTTTATGGGCGAAGACGTTGCAAGAAGAAAAGCAGGCGAAATCTGCCGCAGCATGCGTGAGTCCAAGAAGGCTCCCGGCGCAGACCGCATCTACACTGCAGGCGAAAAGGAATACGATATCCGTCTTTCCCGTGAAAGCGGCGTACCGATTAACGAATCTGTACAGAAGGAAATCATCGCAGTTCGCGATGCTCTCGGCCTTACTCAGTACAAGTTCCCCTGGGAAGACTAATTAAATTTATATGCCCCCTTCTGGGGGCATATTTTTTTGTAAAACGAAAACCACGCGATAGTCGCGTGGTTCAAAAGAGGCTTTGCCGATGAACAGAAAATCCTCCGATTGTGTTAAGATGTAATTGACCTGCCAGTCAAAAACAAAACACAAACGGAGGATTTTATCTATGA
>JAFYPS010000014.1 GCA_017547395.1 Clostridia bacterium | reverse complement strand
TGCCACAGCAAAGGTCAAGCACAAGGTCGGTCTTGATTTTTGAATGCGTTTTTATTTTACTGTCAATATAGTCCGCCCATTTTGCATAGTCTATCTCGGCATTCAGCCTGTCGTAAACCAGCGAAAGCGCGTAATAATTGTCGGTCATATATTCTCCTTGTAAAGTAAAGTTTTTCTCACTTCAAAATGCAAGCATTTTGAAGTGGTTGCAAAACCGTTCGCTCGCGCCGTGCTCATCCGCACGCGGTTTTTAAGGAGTTTTTTCGTCGGGAAACCCGCCGAAAAAACGAGGATTTTATTCATATAAACAATAATTTGCCGTAAAAACCGGCGATGATTGAACAAAAGCAACAGTGGTTCCGCCGGTATTTTACCAAAATCGATGCGTTTCACGCATCGAGGCGGAATCGAGCGCGCGACAGAACAGAAGTCACCATCGCGATGAGTGAGTCGCGTGTAACCTTTAATTTATCTTATCATTTCTTTCATTTTAATTCATTTCGCCCGTTTTGTAAACACTTTTTACTTTTAAAGCGTATTTTTTATCAAAAGTTTAACAAAATATAGTTGATATTCCTTTTTTTGTGTGCTATTATTTATTATGTAGGCAAAGAAATAAATTCATTAAACAAAAATATATTATATAAAGGAGTTTACAGCAATGTACAACAAGAAAACAATCGAAGACGTAGCCGTTAGCGGCAAAAAAGTTCTCGTTCGTTGTGACTTCAACGTTCCGCTTAAGGACGGCGTTATCACCAGCGACAAGAGAATCGTAGAGGCTCTTCCCACAATCAAGTACCTTCTTTCCCAGGGTGCAAAGGTTATTCTCTGCTCTCACATGGGCAAGCCCAAGGGCGTTGTTAACCCCAAGTACTCTCTCGCTCCCGTAGCAGCTCGCCTCACCGAGCTTCTCGGTCAGACCGTTGAGCTCACCGCTGACATCGTTGGCGACGACGCTAAGGCTAAGGTTAACGCTCTCAAGGACGGTCAGGCTGTTCTTCTTGAAAACGTTCGTTTCGACGCTCGCGAAGAAAAGAACGATCCCGAATTTGCAAAGGAACTCGCTTCTCTTGCAGAAGTTTACGTAAACGACGCTTTCGGTACCGCTCACAGAGCACACGCTACCACCGCAGGTGTTGCTGACTACCTCCCCGCAGTTTGCGGCTACCTCATTCAGAAGGAAATCGGCATCATGGGCAAGGCTCTTGCTAACCCCGAGCGTCCCTTCGTTGCTATCCTCGGCGGCGCAAAGGTTAAGGACAAGCTCAACGTTATCAACAACCTTCTTACCAAGGTTGACACCCTTATCATCGGCGGCGGTATGGCATACACCTTCCTCGCAGCCAAGGGCTACGGCGTAGGTAACTCCCTCCTCGACGAAGAAAAGATTGACTACTGCAAGGATATGATGAAGAAGGCAGAAGAGAACGGCGTTAAGCTTCTTCTCCCCGTTGACACCACCGTTGCAGCTTCCTTCCCTGATCCTATCGACGCTCCCGTTGACACCAAGATCGTTGCTGCTGACGCTATCCCCGCAGATATGGAAGGTCTCGACATCGGTGAAAAGACCATGGAACTCTATGCAGAGGCTGCAAAGAGCGCAAAGACCGTTGTTTGGAACGGTCCTATGGGCGTATTTGAAAACCCCACTCTTGCAAAGGGTACTATCGCAGTTGCAAAGGCTCTTGCCGAGAGCGAAGCAACCACAATCGTTGGCGGCGGCGACTCTGCTGCAGCTTGCGAGCAGCTCGGCTTTGCTGACAGAATCACACACATTTCCACAGGCGGCGGCGCATCCCTTGAATTCCTCGAAGGCCTTGTACTTCCCGGTATTGCTTGCCTCCAGGACAAATAAGATCGGTTGACAGTTTTGGCGCAGACCAAAAGCGCCAGTAAAATATAAAGGCAGCGTTGGAAAAAGTTCCGTCTTTTCTCATAAAGAAAGAAACCGAAGCGCTTTGCTTCGGTTTCATCGCGGCACTTTTTAGACGCAATCGCTTCTCTGCCGTACACAGGTACGGCGACGAGTACGCGATTGTGTCTTCTGCATCCAAACCTGCCTAACCTTGACGGAGATTAATTATGAGTAGAAGATATGTAATTGCGGGCAACTGGAAAATGAATCAGACCCCCGCACAGGCACGTGAATTTATTACCGCTCTTGCACCTATGGTTAAGGGCAAGGATGCATGCGACGTTGTTCTCTGCGTTCCTTACGTTGACATCTGGGTAGCTGCTGAAGCTGCAAAGGGCACAAACATCAAAATCGGCGCACAGAACGTTCACTTTGAGGCAAAAGGTGCATACACCGGTGAAATCAGCGCCGAAATGCTTAACGAAGTTGGCGCAGAGTACGTTATCATCGGCCACAGCGAACGCCGTCAGTACTTCGGCGAGACCGACGAAACCGTTAACAAGCGCACCAAGGCTGCTCTTGCTGCAGGTCTCAAGGTTATCCTCTGCGTTGGCGAAATGATCGACGCAAGACAGTCCGGCATTACCGATGAAATCGTTTCCATGCAGGTTAAGCTTGACCTTGCAGGCATCTCCGAAGAGGAGCTCAAGAACGTTATCATCGCATACGAGCCCGTTTGGGCAATCGGAACCGGCCTTACCGCTACTCCCGAGCAGGCTGACGAAACCTGCGGCGTAATCCGTGACGTGATCGCAAAGCTTTACGGACCTATCGCGGCTAAGGAAATCATTATCCAGTACGGCGGATCCATGAACGACAAGAACGCAGCAGACCTTCTCGCAAAAGAGAACATCGACGGCGGTCTTATCGGCGGCGCATCCCTCAAGACCGATGCATTCACCGCAATCGTAACCGCAGCACAGTAAATTAAAATTTTGAAAGGGTGCGGGGGAGGCTTAAAAAGTTTCCCCCGCATATTCAGGAAAAAACAATGGCAGATTACGTAAAGCTTCCCGTCGAAACTCTCGACGATTTCTGTATGACGGCATTCAAGAAGCTCGGCTTTAAGAAGTCCGAGTGCCGCGTTATCACAGACGTCCTCCTTATGAGCGACAAGTTCGGCATCGAGTCCCACGGTATGCAGCGTCTCGTTCGCTACCACAAGGGCATTGAAAAGGGTCTCATCAAGGTTGATGCAAAGCCCGAAATCGTACACGAAACCTCCACAAGTGCAGTTATCGACGCTCACGATGCAATGGGTCAGCTCGCAGGCCACAAGGCTATGAAGCTCGCAATCAGAAAGGCTAAAAAGAGCGGCGTTGGTATCGTTTCCGTAAAGAACTCCAACCATTTCGGTATCGCAGGCTACTATGCAAGAATGGCTTGTGACGAGGGTCTTATCGGTCTTGCATTCACAAACTCCGAGGCTATTATGGTCCCCACCTTCGGCAAGCTCGCAATGCTCGGCTCTAACCCCATTGCAATCGCTATGCCCGCAGAGCCCTACGACTTCTTCTTTGATGCATCCACTACCGTTGTTACACGCGGCAAGCTCGAGATGTACAACAAGGCTGAAAAGCCCCTTCCCGAAGGCTGGGCACTCAACAAGGACGGTAACGCTTCTACCGATGCTCCCGACGTTCTCAAGAACATCGTTGCAAAGAACGGCGGTGGCATTATGCCTCTCGGCGGCAACACCGAGCAGCTCGGTTCCCACAAGGGTTACGGCTACGGTATGATCTGCGAGATCTTCTGCTCCATTCTTTCTATGGGTATGACCTCTAACTACACCATGCAGAACGGCAACAGCGGTATCTGCCACGGCTTTATCGCGATCAATCCCGCAAACTTCGGTGATCCCGAGGCTATCAAGGAGCATCTTTCTACATACCTCCGCGAGCTTCGTGAGTCTCCCAAGGCTGAGGGCGCAGAGAGAATCTACACCCACGGTGAAAAGGAAGTTGAAGCAACCGCTCGCATCTGCGCTGAGGGCGTTCCGGTAAACGTAAACACCCTCCGCGAAATGATCGACTTTGCAAAGTTTGTTAAGATCAGCCCGAAAAAGTATTTCGGCGACTATGCAAAGGTCGGCGGCGGCAAAATGTTCAGCGGCAACTATTAATAAGTGATTAATGGCGGGAAAAACTTTTTGTAAAAAGTTTTTCCCGTACCCTTTTCAAAAACTTTTAAAAAAGGAATACAGTTATGAAAAAATTATTTGCAGCAATTCTTACCGTCTGCGTAATTCTTTCTCTTGCCGCTTGCGGTGGCGAGGAAGCTCCTGTCATTGTCACAGGCGACGAGCTTGGAGGTGCAGTTGGCGAAGTTAAAACCGACGCGCCCGTTACAACCGAGGCTCCCGCACCCGTCGAGCCTGCAAAGAATTACCCCGACAACATTCTTATGAAAGACAGACACGACACCTCAACCGCAAATGTTTTCGAAAACGAAAAGTATTACCGCACGGATATTGCAAGCGTTACCGTTCTTGACACGCTTGCAAATAAGCCTGCGGATGCTTGGGACGTTTCGGACGAGAAAAACGGCACCGTTTGGGCGTGGGTTGACGAGGGTATGAATCTCTTTATCGCAGGTGAGGGCGGCGTTACCGCAAAGAGCTGCACTGAACTCTTTGCTCACTACGAAGAAGCAACCGCCTTTAACTTCGGCGGCAACTTTTATACCGACATCACAGAAGACCTTTACAGGATGTTCTTATACTGCAAGAGCCTTGAAACTATTGACCTTAACAGCTTTAACGTTTCGAATACAGATAACTTTGGCGAACTCTTCTACGGCTGTCACAATCTTCGCTCTGTCGCCCTTGAAAGCTGGGACACTTCAAGCTCACAGTCCTTTGGCGCTATGTTCCAGAACTGCATAGACCTTGAGCAGGTAGACGTTTCGCACTTCAAGACACACAATGCAATCTCAATCGGTGGAATGTTCTGGGGCTGCGAAAAGCTCACCTCTGTCGGCGACCTTGGCGGCTGGGACGTTTCAAAGGTAAAGTATTTCAAATGGATGTTCTCTGACTGCTACAAGCTCACCTCAGTTGGCGACCTTAGCGGCTGGGACACTTCCAGTGCATCCTCTATGTACGATATGTTTGCGTGGTGCAAGTCTCTCACGTCTATCGGCGACCTTAAGATTCCCGACGGCTGTGATACCGAAGGTATGTTTGAAGGCACTTCGCTTCAGTAAATATACATTTAAAAAGCAAGGCATTTTTGCCTTGCTTTTTTGTTTTGGTAAATTAATGTTTAGCAGAGCATCTATGTCAATGACAATGTAGGGGCTGGCGCCTTCGACAGCCCGCGAACCCTTGCAAAAACGGGACGTCGAGGGCGCCGTCCCCTACCGCATTTGTTGGGTTTTGTGTTCCCGTAAACAATAATTTATCTCCATTTTCAACCTCACGGCATATATTGATAGCAAAGAGAATATATTTAGGAGGAAGACACGTGAACATCGACAAGAATCTTCTTAACACACTCGCATCGCTTGACGATGCCTCTCTCACATCCGCAATAAAAATGATTGCCTCGTCGGGTGGCTTTGGAAAGAACCTTTCCTTTGACAAGGCGTCGCTTGACGCGCTCCGAACTGCAATGCGCGGCGCGACCGAAAGCGACATTGCGGCTATAACGAAACTTTTTGAAGGCTACAAGGGGAAAAAATGAGCGAAAATACGCAAGACAATCTCGGTGGCATCGCCTCTCTTTTGCAAAATCCCGAAATCGCATCAAAACTGCCGCGCATAATGGAGGCGATTGCACCCGTTATGGCAGAAATGCGCGCCGAAAGCGGTGCGCCTGCCGAAAAAGAGAATACCGAGGCGCAGGGCGATGCCGAAGCGGCGGTGGCGTCGCTTATCGGAGGCAAAAACGGTGGCGGACAGTCGAAAAGATACGCGCTTCTCAACGCGCTTGAGCCATATCTTTCCGAATCAAGACGCGAGGCTCTCAATTACATTCTAAAAGTGACGTCTCTTATCGACGTTCTCTCGGAGGTGATGTAAAATATACGTCAGCGTGCCCAAAAACTACGGCGGCGTAGCGTTCAACCGCGCATCGCCTCCGCCTAAAGAAGAAAAAGCGGAACCCTCTCCTCCTAAAGAAGAAAAGAACCCGCTCTCCTGCCTGCTCTCCGCATTCAGCAAAAAAGAAAAGGGCGGCTTTGACGGTGAAGACTTTCTTATTTTGGGACTTATTGCCCTGCTTATCGGAAAAAAAGGCAACGAGGACATCCTCCTTATCCTTGCAATGCTTCTGCTGACATAAAGCGAGGTAAATTGAAGTTTAGCAGAGCATCTATGTCAATGACAATGTAGGGGCTGGCGCCTTCGACAGCCCGCGAACCCTTGCAAAAACGGGACGTCGAGGGCGCCGTCCCCTACCGCATTTGTTGGGTTTTGTGTTCTCATAAACAATAATCTATCTTTGCAAAACCTTCGATGATATAAAAAACCCGCTCGGGTGAGCGGGTTTTTTGTTATTCTACTTTGATTTTACCCGTGAGGGTAACGGTTTTGGTTGCCTCATCCCAACCGACGGTCGCACCGAGTGCCTCGGCTACGAAGCGGACGGGAAGATAAGTACGGTTGTTGCCCTCGTCAATGTACGCGGGCGAGTCAAGCTCAACCTCCTCGCCGTCAACCTTTGCGGTGGCGGAGCCTACAACTACCTTGA
>JAFYPS010000114.1 GCA_017547395.1 Clostridia bacterium | reverse complement strand
CATATGTTCAAGACCTGAGAATATCATTCTTGATACCCAGAAGAAGATGATATCGTAACCCGTTACAAGCACGCTTGTGGGGTAGTATTTTTCAAGCTCGGGGGTTTTGTCGGGCCAACCCATAGTGGAGAAGGGCCAGAGTGCAGAGGAGAACCAGGTGTCAAGAACGTCGCTTTCCTGATTCATCTTGCCGCCGCACTTAGGACATTTTTCAACGTCTGTCTTGGAAACAACCATTTCACCGCAGTCAGCGCAGTAGTAAGCGGGGATTCTGTGACCCCACCAAAGCTGACGGGAGATACACCAGTCGTGAACGTTTTCCATCCAGTTGGTATATGTCTTGGTGAAGCGTTCCGGCTCAAACTTAACCGTGCCGTTATAAACAACCTCAAGTGCAGGCTCAGCCAGAGGCTTCATCTTAACGAACCACTGGTCAGAGGTGATAGGCTCAACGGTAGTGCCGCAACGGTAGCAGGTACCAACGTTGTGCTTATGGGGAACGGTCTTGATGAGATAACCGTCCTTTTCAAGGTCGCTGACAAGTGCCTTGCGGCATTCGTAGCGGTCCATACCCGCATATTTACCCGCCCACTTGTTCATGGTGGCATCATCGTTCATAACCTTGATCTGCTCAAGACCGTGACGTTCACCTACAAGGAAGTCGTTGGGGTCGTGTGCGGGAGTAATCTTTACGCAACCCGTACCAAAGCCGATTTCAACGTAATCGTCTGCGATAACGGGGATTTCTCTGTCGGTCATAGGGAGGAGCAGCGTCTTGCCGATAAGGTGCTTTGTGGTTTCATCTTCGGGGTTTACTGCAACTGCGGTATCACCAAACATAGTTTCGGGACGGGTTGTAGCAACCTCAACAAAGCCGTCTTCGCCTTTAATGGGGTACTTGATGTGCCAGAAATTGCCGTCCTGCTCGCTGTATTCAACCTCTGCATCGGAAAGAGCGGTGATACAGTGAGGGCACCAGTTGATAATACGGTTGCCGCGGTAGATAAGTCCCTTTTCATAGAGGTTTACAAACACCTCTTTTACCGCCTTGGAGCAACCCTCGTCCATTGTAAAGCGTTCACGGGTCCAGTCGCAGGAGGTACCGAGCTTTTTAAGCTGATTGATAATGCGGTTGCCGTACTGATGCTTCCAGTCCCAAACGCGCTCAAGAAACTTTTCGCGGCCGAGGTCGTAGCGGGTAAGACCTTCCTCTTTGCGGAGAGCTTCTTCAACCTTGATCTGGGTAGCAATACCTGCATGGTCGGTGCCGGGAACCCAAAGAGTGCTGTAGCCCTGCATACGCTTGTAGCGAACGAGAATGTCCTGAAGAGTTTCGTCAAGGGCATGTCCCATATGGAGCTGACCTGTTACGTTCGGAGGGGGGATAACAACCGAAAATGCGGGTTTCCCGTCATTTACGTCGGGAGTGAAATAGCCTTTTTCACACCAGTTCTGATAAATTCTATCCTCGAATTCTTTCGGGGCATAGGTCTTTGGCAGTTCTTTGTTCATTGTGAACTCCTTTGTATATGATAATTTTTTTATTTTAAAAACAAAAAGCACCCTGATTCCAACGGAATCAGGGTGCATAATAGCACGGTACCACCTGAAATTTTAACTCTTTTTTCCTATAACGGGGAATCCGTCGGGTTCTACTTGCATAACGCTTTCTTCCCGAAGCTCATGGGCTACTTCGCTCTTTCCTGCATACACGCTTTCACCTGCCGCGTGCTCTCTTAATGCAAGGGGGAAAAGCTACTCCTCCCAATCAACGCATAAAAAATTTTAACATATTATTTTATAAGTGTCAATGAAAATTTATTTTCCGAGCACTTTTTCGCAGAGCCAGGAGAAGCCCTCAATCTTATTTTCGAACGTGAGGTTGCAGTGTGCGACCGAGGGGTAATCCACGCGGATAACGTCGTGTCCTTCGCCGAGCATTTTTTCAATCATAAGCGAACTGTGCTGAGAGGGGATAAGCACGGTGTCGTTAAGTCCTACGGCAAAGCGGTAGGGAATCTTCGGAAGCTTTTCTACCATGTTCATGGGAGAGTTCTCGCGAACGTAACTGTTAAAGTCGTCCGTATCGTCGATTGCCGACTCATAGTAGGTTCTGATTATTGCGAGCTGGTTGCAGTAGATCTCGTATTCCATGTTGCAGCAGGGACAGTTGAGGTCGACGGCAACGATATTGTACTTTGACTTGAGTGCATAGTGGAAGGCACTGTATCCGCCCATGCTACCTCCGTGAAGACCGATCGGGATATCGCTCTGAATACCGAAAAGCTCCATTGCACACTCGATAGTAGCCTCAACCTGCTTGAGTGCACGGTTGTTCATCCAGCAATGCGGGTTGCAGAGAGGATAGAGATACAGAATGGAATTTTCAGCGCAGAAGGGACCTACCTCGAGGTCTCTTGAGGGGGTCACGACGTGGCCGCATCCCGAAAGGTATATGACGATGCCCTTGATAGGCGTTTTTAAGAGCTTAAAGTTGTGAAGACAGTGCTTGTCAAAGTTTTCTTTTAAAAATTTCTTATCCATGATTTATAAAATACTTTCTGCAGTTTTAGCAAAATATCCCGCATCCTTTACGATGGCAAGAGCACGACTACGTACTTTTTCATTGTCGAAAATTCCAAAGACGGTAGGGCCCGAGCCACTCATCATGGCACCGACGGCACCGTTTTCGAGCAGAATCTCCTTTGCCTTCATTGCGAGAGGTCTTTGGGGAAGTATAACGCCCTCGAATATGTTATACATATTCTCGCATATGCCGCTTACGTCTCCGCTTGCGAGTGCCTTTTCAAGACGATTGTAGCGTGCACCGTCTTTTTCCTCACGGGAGGAAAAATCGCCGTACACACGGTCAAGCTCACCGTATGCCCACGGGGTTGAAACGCTTTCGCTTGACGGAACTATAATGAATAAAAGTTTTGCTTTGTTTTTTAACGGAGTAAGAATTTCGCCGCGTCCCTCGCACAGAGAAGTACGTCCCTGTATGCAAAAGGGAACGTCACTGCCGAGCTTCGCGCCAAGCTCAAGCAGAACTTCGGATGACAACGGGGTTCCGAAAAGGCGGTTGAGCGCGGTGAGGACTGCGGCACCGTCGGCAGAGCCTCCCGCCATTCCTCCCGCAACGGGAATACGTTTCTGAATGCGTATATTTATTCTCGCGCTTTCGCCGATTTCGGATAAAAACAGTTTTGATGCAACGTGTGCAATGTTTCTCTCATCGGTCGGGATAAAGGGGAGGGAACATTCAATATTTATGTCGGTCGCACAGTCTTTTATGGCTGAAACTACAATTCTGTCGCACAGTGTCACGCTCTGCATAACGCTTTTGATTTTGTGAAATCCGCTGCTGCCGTCCGAAATCACGTCGAGATAAAGGTTGACCTTTCCCGCGCCACGCTCCTCAAGTCCGATGAATTTGCTCATACCGTCGCTCCTTTCTATTTACAAAAATATTATATATCTTAAAAGAATTTTTTGCAATAGCATACTTGTCAATTGCCATAGAATGCGATATAATATTATAATAATGCGGTTACAGGAGGCCAGATGTGTTTAAAATTGAGTGGACTAAAAAACATACTACCATTTTGACATATATTTGCGGCACTATGCTTTTATCTGTTGCGGTAGTGCTTCTTTTGCTTTTTCCCGGTATTATGGTAACTGTTGCCAAAGGCTTTTTAAGCGCGATAAGTCCTGTGATATTCGGCTTTGCGGTTGCATATCTGCTTTTTCCCATATGTACTTTTTTTGAGAGGAATATATTCCTTCGCTTAAAGTTTCTTGCTCCGCATAAGAAGCTTATCCGTACTTTTTCGGTTGTACTGACGCTTCTTCTTGCAATTTTGCTTATATCCTTGTTTATCAGTATGGTAATTCCGCAAATCAAGGCAAGCTATCTTGACCTTGAATTAAAATTCGGCGGATATCTCAGCGCGGCGGCAGCAAAGCTTGAGGAGATTTTTGCAGAAGTGTCGAGGGACAAGGAGATTGGCACTTTTACCGCAATACTCGATATTGACCTTGTGTTTGACACTCTTGAAAACGTAATCGACACCTTTTTTGGCGCGATTGGTAATATCGCGGACAAGGTAGTGACCTATTCTTCAAAGGTTCTCACCATTGTTGCAAACATCGCGGTGTCGCTGATTTTTGCAGTCTACTTTATGCTCGAAAAAGAAAAGATTTTTTCAGCTTTTTCGCGCCTTTCGTCGTTTTTGCTTCCGTATAAAGTTGACCGCGGCGCACGTAAATGGATCAACTTCACTCACCACGCTTTCGGAAGCTTCATTTCCGGCAAACTTCTCAATGCATTTATAATCACTGTTGTCAACTTTATTCTGTACGGACTTTGCGGCATACCGTATGCACCGCTTATAGCGCTTATTACGGGTATCACCGATATGATTCCGTATTTCGGACCGTTTATCGGAGCAATTCCCGCGGCATTTATCATCCTTATTGCAGATCCGATAAAGGTGCTTTGGTTTATAGCACTTGTCCTTGTTATTCAGCAGATTGACGGCAATTTTATAGGTCCTAAGATCCTTGGCGAAAAGGTTGGGGTTGACTCCCTTCTTATAATCGTTGCAATTACGGTCAGCGGAGGACTTTGGGGAATTGTCGGTATGTTTATAGGAGTTCCCGTGTTCACCGTACTCTACCAGATGGTAAAGGAATTTGTCGAGAACCGTCTTGAAAAGAAAGGTTTACCGAAAGAAACAAAAGAATATGGCAAAAAGGGGGCGCTATGATGAAATTCGAAAAGAATCCGAAGTATAATACTTTTGCGCTTCTTGCCATTATCGTTGCGGCGTTTTCGGGTTTGCTTATAAGCCTTGCCATGCACGCCGATTCTGTTATTGCGGCGGTTTCAAAATTTGCATCCGTACTTGCGCCGCTCTTTTGTGCTGCTATTATTATGCTTGTGCTTTTGCCGGGCGTTGATTTTTTCAACGGTAAATTTCAAAAGGCGCTTAAAAAGTTCAAGCACTATGAGAAAAAGGCTGAAATCCTTTCGATAGTTTGCGTTTATCTTATTCTGCTTGCGGTTGTCGTTCTTGCAGTGGTAATTGTAATTCCGCAGTTCTCGATACTGTATGAGTTTATAATCGGCTCTACCGATTATATAGCCGCTGTTGATAAGTTCTCCGAGGAGATTGCAAACGAATCCGAATTTCTCGGTGAACGCTTTGCCGAGCTTATAAACAGAGTTGAAAAGGCGTTATTTGACTATATAAAGGCTTTGCCCACACTTGCCACCAAGATCGCTTCGACTCTTGGAAAGATAGTAACAAGAGTTTCGGACTGGATTTTAGGTCTTATTATTTCCGTTTATGCGCTTCTCCGCAGAGAAAGACTTAAGGCGATAGGTCGCAAAATCAATGCGGCACTCTTTCCCAAAAATGCATCCGCAAAGGTTGCGTCGGTGTGCAGAGAGTTTTACAACCGTACTGTATGGTTCTTCTCGGGACGTGTCTACAATATGCTTGTGCTTGCAATAGTTTTCTATGCGGCATTGCTGCTTATGGGACTCAGGTTCCATCCTATCATCTGTCTTACTATTGCGATATGCAGTCTTGTTCCGGTACTCGGCATACTTGCAGGTGGATCGATAGGTGCGCTTATAGTTCTTATCACGGACACCGATATGACCGTATGGTATCTGCTCGTATTTTTTGTGATTATGATACTCAATCATATCTTTATCCGCCCGAGGCTTACCAATAAAAAGGTGCGCGTAGGGCTTGGTACGTCTATGGTCTGCGTGCTTGTGGGATATTTCGTTTTAAATCTTACGGGTGCTATTTTTGCAGTTCCCGTATACGTTACTCTCCGTGGAATTTTCGGAAAGTGGCGCGCTAAAAAAATGGCTGAAAAGGAATAAAAACAAGGGGTTAACCCCCCTTGTTTTTTGCTGACGTGCTATATATACATCTTTTTTACAACAGCATACTGCATTTTTGTTTATTTTTAAGTTGCAGCGGATAAAATTTTTTCTTGACAAAAAGATTTTGTTATGGTAAAATATCAATTCGGTACAGGTAATTCTAAATTACCCATACCCCCTTGCCGTAACTAAGGGTACGGCCATAAGTCCATAAGGAGGTGTAACACAGATGGAAAAGGTAGTAAATTCTTACGAAACACTGTTCGTTGTTAATCCCACAATCGCTGAGGATGACGTTAAGGCAACAGTGGACAAGTTCACTGCACTCATCGCAGAGAACGGTACCGTAGGTGAAATCGACGAGTGGGGCAAGCGTCGTCTTGCATATCCTATCGACGATATTACCGAGGGATACTACGTCCTCGTAAACTTTACCAGCGAGTCTAGTTTTCCTGCGGAGCTCGAGCGTCGCTACAACATTGATGAAAACATCATGCGCGGCATCGTAATCCGTCTTGAAACCAAGAAGGCTAAGAAGTAATTTTACGAAGGAGGCGAGTATATGGCAAGCTTGAATAAGGTTATTCTTATCGGTAATCTGACTGCGGATCCCGAGCTCAAGCAGACTCCAAGCGGCATTTCGGTAGTTACGTTCAATATAGCTATCAACCGCCGTTATCAGAGCAAGAATGCGGCTGAAGGTCAGCAGACTGCAGACTTTGTAAGCATTGTTGCATGGAGACAGACAGCAGAGTTCGTTTCCCGTTACTTTAAAAAAGGCAAGCCGATTTTGGTTTGCGGAGCTCTCCAGAGCAGAAGCTACACAGACAGTCAGGGCAACAAACGCTACGTAACAGAGGTTGTTGCAGACGAGGTTGGCTTTGTAGAAAACAAGTCTGATTCCACAGGCGGCGCTTCCCAGTACACGCCGGATGCATATGCGGCACCCTCGTATTCCAATACGGATGCGGCAGCGCCCAAGTTTGAGGCAGTTTCCGAAGAGGATGACTTGCCGTTCTAAGAACAAAGAATTTATAGAAAGGATACCTGTTTTT
>JAFYPS010000113.1 GCA_017547395.1 Clostridia bacterium | reverse complement strand
CTGTTACCGATATTCTTGACAGTTACGGTTACGCTGTTTCTGTCAGCCTTTATATCAGTATATTCAAACTCGGTGTAGGAAAGACCGTGACCGAACGGGAAAAGAACATCCATTTTACGGGCGTCGTACCACTTATATCCAACATATATATCTTCGCCGTAGAAGCATTCGTCACTGTCTCCGGGGAAATTAAGATATGCAGGGGTATCCTCAAAACGAAGAGGATAAGTTTCAGCAAGTTTACCCGATGGGTTAACAGTGCCGAAAAGAACCTTTGCTACCGCACCGCCGAGCGCCTGACCGCCGAGATATGCATGGACAAGCGAGGGAACCTTGTCAATCCAAGGCATTTCGTTAGGACTTCCCGCCATAAGAACAACAGCAAGATTGTCGCAAACTGCTGCAACCTTCTCGATAAGTATGTTATGGGCATCAGGCATATGCAGGTGTCTGCGGTCACGTCCCTCGGTTTCAAAGGAATCGGGCATACCGGCAAATATTACCGCTCTGCCACACTTCTTTGCGGCAGCAACTGCCTCTGCAATAAGCTCGTCAGTGGTTTCGTGCTTTTCGTTATAACCGTCTGCATATACGATGTCACAACCGTTTTCACTGATTATGTATTCCGTAATATCGTCAACGCGAATAGGCTCTACATGGCTGGAGCCGCCGCCCTGGAATCTTGGCTTTTTAGCAAATCCGCCGATAACAGCGAGAGGAGCGCCCTTTTCAAAAGGAAGTACTCCGTTTTCGTTCTTAAGAAGAACCATGCAGCCCTCTACTGCCTCGGCTGCCAATTTGTGATGCTCATCGGGATCAAAGCTGCAGTTCTCTGTCGCAGGAAGAGAGCTGTAAACTACTTTAAGAACGCGCTCAACAGATGCGTCAATCTCCTCCATGGTTACTTCACCGCGCTTGTATGACTCAAGAAGCTCTGCATCACGCACATGGCTCGGAGGCATCTCAACATCAGTACCCGCCTTATAAGCCAAGGTTCTGTCGCTTATCGCCTTCCAGTCGCTCATTACATAGCCGTCAAAGCCCCACTTTTCGCGGAGAATTCCGGTTACAAGCTCTTTGCTCTCACCTGAATACTCTCCGTTAACGCGGTTATATGAATGCATTACGGTTTTAACGCCTGCTTCCTTTACAGCAATTTCAAACGAGGGAAGATACACTTCGTGAAGAGCACGCTGGGTAAGGTTTGCACTCGAAGAGAATCTGCGTGTTTCCTGATTGTTTACGCAAAAATGCTTTGCACAAGCAGCGACTCCCTCGCCCTGAATACCGCGGATAAGTCCTGCCGCCATTTTTCCCGAAAGCAGAGGGTCCTCGGAATAATACTCAAAATTGCGTCCGCAAGTGGGAGAACGCTTTATATTCATACCCGGTCCGAGAAGGATTGAAATCTGCTCTGCACGGCATTCTTTACCGATATAGCTTCCTACGCGTTCAACAAGCTTTTCGTCCCATGAATTAGCCATTGCAGAAGCAGTAGGGAAACAGGTGGATTTCACCGTGTAGTTCTCGGTTTCGGTGATTATACGCTTACGGAGTCCGTGAGGTCCGTCACTCATCATTACTCCGGGAATACCGAGTCGCTCAATGCCGACAGTATGCCATGAATCCGCACCTGCGCAGAAGGAAATCTTTTCTTCTACTGACATTTGGGATATCAGGTCTTTAATCTTATTTTCCATAATATGCCTCCAGAAAAATTATTCTTACACTTGAATTATAGCAAAAATATGCTATAATAAAAGTAAAATTACAAGATAATATGGAATTATTTTTAGATTGTGGGGCCTGCTATGCCAATTACATACGAAACAAAATGGGACAGCCTGCGCATATGGAGCAGAGCGAGCCTGAAAGCCTTTCCGCAGCACTTGCACAACAGCATTGAAATAATGTACCTGAAAAGCGGAAGCGTAAAATACTATATTGATTTCAAGGAATACGAGCTTTCAGCCGGCGACATTGTTTTTGTCTTTCCCGAAGTCATACACGCGCACGAAGCATCGGAGCCGGATACCGAAAACCGTATTTTGATTCTTCCCGTTGACATTCCTTTTATGAACAGTATTTTTCATAACAAGCTTCCCGTATGCCCTGTTCTTCGCGGTGCTGTTACAGACGAGCTTGATGCGCTTCTCGATGCCGCAGCAGAAGCGGGAAATTCAAAAAGCGCTCATTCTCAGATAGCCGCGCGCGGATACGTGCAGATATTTATCGCAAAGCTGCTTGATATGATGGAGTTTGAAGATGCAAAAAGCCGCCCGGACAGCCTTGAAAAACGCCTGATAGAATACTGCACCGCGCATTGTCGCGACAACATAACCCTTTCCGCGGTCGCTGCCAATTTCGGCTACAGTCCCGCGTATCTTTCACATATATTTACACAGAAGTTCAAAATGGGGTTTTCCAAATTTATGAACACACTGCGCATTGATGAGGCAAAAAAAATGATGATTTCAAATCCGCAGATGTCGGTAGAGGAGATTGCAGAAAAATCGGGATTTGCCAATTCAAGAACGTTCAGGCGGATATTTTCAAAGAATGAAAACACCTCTCCGTCAAAGTTT
>JAFYPS010000112.1 GCA_017547395.1 Clostridia bacterium | reverse complement strand
GTCCGAGAGGCTGATGCTTTTATCGACGTTTTCGTTCATATAGTCTACCGCTTTTGAAAAGAGGAGCGCGCTCTCCGAAATTTCAGCTTTGTATTGGCTTTCCTCTCCCGAAAGGGCTATTATAAGCTGGGCTATGTAGGTTGCGGTCATCTGCACAAAGTCGGGTCTTTCGGAGAAAAGGCGGTGCGCGGCTATCGTGTTTGTATCAGCGATTTCCGCTTTTGTGTTTTTACATACGTGCAGCATATGGCGATGCATATTTTCGATTATTCCGCGGCCGAGCGGGTTAAGCGTCAGCGCCTTGTTTGCCATTGCATTTGCAAGCTCGCCCGATGCGCTGTAGGTGAAAATTATCAGCTTTACGCCCTCTTTTGACTCGACCGAAAGCTTGTGAAGTTCGAGCGGCTTGTGAAAAACTATTTCACCGCTCGACAGCGTGAAAACGCGCTCGTCGGCGGTGACGCGGATTTTTCCGCTGATTACGTAAAGACCCTCCCAGAAATCGTGCGTTTCACCCGCGAAAGAATATTCAGCCCCGTAATTGAAAAGGAAAAAAGAGTAAAGCGAGTCGATATTTATGAGCGGAGTTACGTTGTGTTGCTCCCAAACTGCATTATAATGAACCGAATTCATATATTTATGACCTTTTTACTTATAGATTTGTGATTTCGTAACTGTTATAATTATAGCAGAAAAATCCAATTTGTAAATAGGGGAAGGAAAAATGAAAAAACTTCGTGCGATAATTATGGGCTGCGGCAGTAGAGGAAACACCTACTCCCGCGAAATGAGCAAACTGCCCGAACAATTTGAGGTAGTAGGCATTGCAGAGCCGGTTGACGCAAGAAGAGCGGAACTTCAAAAACGGCACAATCTTCCTGACGAGGCTTGTTTTACAGACTACACACCTCTTCTGGATCTCGGCAAAATCGCAGATTTTGCGGTTATATCAACAATGGACCGTGACCACTTTGAGCCCGCAATGCGCGCAATCGAGCTTGGCTATGATCTGCTTCTTGAAAAGCCGATTGCGCCTACTGCAAAGGAATGTGCAGAGATTACTGCGGCGGCTGAGAAAAAAGGTGTACGCGTGGTTATCTGCACCGTGCTTCGCTATACTCCTCTTTTTATGACCGTCAAAAAGCTTCTTGATGACGGAGCAATAGGAAACATAGTTTCTGTAAATCACGAGGAAGGCGTCGGTCACATTCACCAGTCGCATAGCTTTGTACGCGGAAACTGGGGCAACTCTGAGAGAAGCTCGACGATGCTTCTTCAGAAATCCTGTCACGATATAGATATTTTACAGTGGCTTATCGGCAAGAAGTGCAAAAAGGTGCAGTCCTTTGGCTCTATTGTATATTTCAAAAAAGAAAATGCGCCTGCAGGTTCGCCCGAATACTGTATTGAGGGCTGTCCGCACGCTGACAAATGTCCGTACAATGCAGTAACTCTCTATCTCAATAACGAGGGTAAGGGGCATCGAGACTGGTTCCGCACCGCTTCTACAAAGTTGCCTCACCCGACGGACGCAGACGTTGAAAAGGTACTTCGCGAAACACAGTACGGAAAGTGCGTGTTCAAGTGTGATAACGACGTTGTTGACCATCAGACGGTCAATATGCTCTTTGAGGATGATATCACTGTAACCTTTACTATGAACGCGTTCAACAAGGGCGGCAGATATATACACATTATGGGTACAAACGGCGAGCTTCGCGCTCAGCTTGACGGCGCAGACGTGCCGATAGTTGTACGCAACTTTGAAAAGAGAACGAAAACCGAGATTCCCGCATCGGGTGCCGACGGTGTTACCGGCGGTCACGGTGGCGGTGACGAGGGAATCATCCGTACTCTTTACGAGTATCTTACCGATAATTATTTTGGCAATTCCGTTCCGGATATTGACACGTCGTGTTACAATCATCTTGTAACGTTTGCTGCAGAGGAAGCACGCATAAGCGGCAAGGTAGTAGACGTTGAAGAATTTATCGGCAAAGGATTTTAAGTGAGACTATGAAAAGAATTTTTACATTGCTCCTCATCTGTGTGATGCTTGCCATTGGCGTAAGCGCCCTTGATACGTTCACAAACCCCGTAGCGCCGGGTGCTGACCCGTTTATCCTCAAGGATGACGACGGCACCTATTATCTCTACGGAACAGGCGGGGACGTTTACGGATACCGCGTGTATTCGTCAAAAAACCTCGTTGAGTGGACCTCTCACGGCTATTGCCTTTTCCGTGACGACGTTTATACCGACCCGAGTTCCACAGACGTTGCACCCGCTGCCAACGGAGAAACCAACTATCTCTTCTGGGCGCCTGAGGTGCTGAAGTATGACGGAAAGTATTATCTCGTTTACAGCGCGCAAAGGCATATCGGTATTGCCGTTTCGGACAGCCCGCTCGGCCCGTTCAAGGGAGTACATAACAACTTTTTGCTTCCTTATTTCAAGGCGATAGACGGCAATTTCTTCGTTGACAAGGACGGCAAGGTTTATCTCTACTTCTCCTCCGCAGGGGCGATGCACTTTGGCGACTATGCAGTTACCGAAGGGCAGAATATCTGGGGTGCTGAGCTTGATATGAAAACGCTCAAGCTCAAAGAGGACACCATTAAACTTCTTGCCGAGTGGAATCTCGAGTATGACCCGATAAAGCTTATCGAAGGACCGTTTATGATAGAAAACGACGGTAAATATTACCTCACTTTTTCTTCAGGCGACGGACTTAAGACACATTATTCGGTTCACTATGCGATAGGCGATTCTCCCCTTGGCACTTTTGAGAGAAGCAAGGACTACGTTGCGCTTATCTGCGACGACCTTGACTATGCAGACAAGGACAATCCGCATCTTTACGGCACCGCTCACCACTCTTTTGTAGAGGCGCCGAACGGCAAGGATATAATTATCGCTTATCAGTGCCACAGAACTAACTTTACCTATAATCCGAGCGTGACCGATTTATGCGGACCGCGCAGCGTGTGCATTGACCACGCATGGTTTGAGGACGGAAAGCTTTTTGCAGGCTCAAAGGCAAATCCTACAGTTCCCACAGCGAACGCACAGCCCATACTTGAGGGCACAACGCTTGAAAGACAGACCTACCTTACAGGCGCATTTGAAAAGCTTCCCACGCTCCCCAAGGTTTACGTTTCATACCTTGACGGAAGCGACGAAAACGACGGCTCCAAAACTGCGCCTTATCGCACGCTTGAGCGCGCGATAAACCAACTCAAAAAGGGCGGTACCATAGTTCTTACGCAAAGCTATACGGTGAGAGGACACTATGACCTTCCCACAACGCGCGGACCGCTTATGATAACGAGCGAGCATTCAAACGTTGTATTCACCTTTGAATATCTCGGAGTCGGCTCGTCGGTTTATTTTGACAATATCGTCTTTGCTCCCGAGAGTATTTACGATATCCCCGTTATCGAATGTAATTTCTGCGACGTAACCTTCGGTGAAGGCGTAGGTACCGTAAACAACCCTTACGGTGAAAAGAGTTTCCCATATCTTGTAGGCGGCAGATGGAACTATACGGGTACCTCGCAGAGCGAGGAATTCTGGGGCTTCAGGTACGATGAGGGAAGACTGACCTCCGAAAAGAGCTACACCGTAACCGTTCTTGGCGGCAAGTGGGAGAAAACGTTTGTCGGCACTGTAAATTATAAGGATGAAATGACGGGCAGTGCGCCAAACGGCAAACTTGTAACCGATGCAAGCGGTCTTGCGCCGCACGTTCCCGCCGATGAGAAGACCGAGATAAAAATGACCATCGACTCGCTTACCGCGTTTGTCAACGGCGAAGCAAAGGCGCTTGATGCTGCCCCCATTATCCGCAACAGCCGCACCATGCTTCCCGTAAGATTTGTAGCAGAGAACCTCGGTGCAACCGTTGGCTGGGACGATGCAACCAAGACCGTTACGGTTAAGAGCGCAGACACCACCATCGAGATCGTTATCGGTGCTACTACCGCAAAGGTGAGCGGCAGCGCGGTTGAATCTTCTACCACTTCGGTACAAGGAAAGGTTGTCAGCAAGATAATCGCACTCGACTCTCCTGCATTTATCGAAAACAGCCGCACGTATCTTCCCGTAAGAGTCGTTGCCGAAAACCTCGGCGCAACCGTGGGATGGGACGATGCAACGAAAACCGCAACTTTAACAAAGTAAAATACAAAAAAGGACTGCTTCGGCAGTCCTTTTTTGAGGTACAACGTCATTCTGAGCGTAGCGAAGAATCCTGGTGCGAGAACGTTTTTCTTTGTCATTCCAAGCCGATGAAGTCATCGTTTTTTTATTATGATCCTTCATTCCTCAGGATGACAAGTTCGTTTGGAAAGAAAAATTAAAGATTACGGGAACACAAAACCCAACAAATGCGGTAGGGGACGGCGCCCTCGACGTCCCGTTTTTGCAAGGGTTCGCGGGCTGTCGAAGGCGCCAGCCCCTACATTGTCATTGACATAGATGCTCTGCTAAACATTAATTTATTTTTTCGGCTTGCCTTTAAATATGAGTGCGGCGAGGTAACCAAAGACGAGTGCCGCAGAGCAGCCTGCCGCGGCGGCGGTGAAGCCACCCTTGAAAATGCCTAAAAATCCGTACTCGCTAACGGATTTCCGAACGCCATCGGCAATCGCCGCGCCAAATCCCGTTAATGGCAGAGAAGCGCCGCACCCCGCAAGCTCTTTTAACGGGGCATACCAGCCGAGCGCGCCGAGGAGAACGCCTGCCGAAACGTACAAAACGAGAATCCGCGCGGGCGTGAGTGGCGTTTTGTCGATAAGAATCTGTGCGATAACGCAAAATCCGCCGCCTATCAGAAATGCGAAAATATAGGTGCCGATACTACTCATTTTCTCCTCCCGCGTACTCAATATGCACAATATGCGCCACCGAAGGAATGTTCTGTCCCTGCGTCACCGCATCCTTGTTCATCAGCGCGCCCGTTGCCATAAGCAGCACGTTTTTCAGCCTTCCGTCTTCAAGGTGCGGCAGAAAATGCGCACCGAAAACACTTGCTATACAGCCGCAGCCGCTCCCGCCCGAATGCGCGTCCTGATTTTCCGAGTATATCAGCTTGCCGCAGTCTGTGTGATTACCGATATAATACCCGTTTTGCTCGCAGAGGTATTTGAAAAGCTCGCTTCCGTGGTTACCGAGGTCGCCTGTAATAATCAGATCGTAGTCGCTGTGAGCCGTACCCGTTTCCCTGAAATAGCGAATCAGGGTATCAGCCGCCGCAGGTGCCATTGCGGCTCCCATATCGGAAAGGTCGCGTATGCCTTTGTCCTGAACGGTTCCGATAAGGCAATCGCTGATTTTCACTCTGCCTTTTTCGCCGAGGACGTATCCGCCTGCACCCGTAACCGTCCACTGCGCAGTCGGCGTGCGCTGACCGCCGTATTCGATCGGTCCGCGGAACTGCCTTTCCGCCGCGCAGTTGTGAGACGAGGTTGCAACGGCAATCCGTCTTGCCTTTTTGCCCGAAATCAGCATCGAGGCAAGCGAAAGTCCCTCGGTGAGATTTGAGCAGGCACCGTAAATTCCGATGTACGGCAGCTCGAAAGAGAGGAGCCCGTACGTTGAGGCAACGCATTGATTTTCAAGGTCGCCCGCTATAAGAAAGTCCACGTCCGACGGCGCAAGCGGAATTTTTGCGAGCGCGAGTGACAGTGCAAGGCGTGAGCATTCGCTTTCCGCCATTTCCCAGGTTTTCATACCAAAACGGTCATCCTTGTCAATATAATCAAAGCGGTTTTTCAGAGGGCCCTCTCCCTCTTTTTTTCCGACCGCCGCGGCAAAAGACATTATATATACGTTATCGGTTTTTACACTCATAGCCATATCCTCTCCTTTTTTCATATTTTCCCCGAAAAAAGAAAAAGTATGTGAGGAAAATTAATGTTTAGCGCACTTTGTGCGCTAAACATTAATAGTTGAAAGTGTAAAATTGAAAATTGAAAATTAAGGAATGTTTTTGGAGCAAAGCTCCAAAAACCACCTTCACTTTCCACTTTCCACTTTCAATTTTCCATTCTCATAAACATTAACTTATCTATGGAAATAAACACGTTTTTGTGTTATACTGATAAATATTACGGAGGGCGAATATGGACGTTATATATAAGGACAGTGATATAGCCGTTATTGTAAAGCCGGTGGGGCTTATCAGCGAAGACGGTGCCGAGGGAGAAAGTATTATTCCCGTTATAAAAAAGGAGCTTTTGGCAAAAGAAGTATACCCCATTCACCGACTTGACCGAAACGTTGGCGGAACTATGGTTTACGCACTGAATAAAAAAAGCGCCGCTGTGCTTTCGGCGGCGGTTCAATGCGACGGGGTTGAAAAAACATATCTTGCCGTCGTTCACGGAAGACCGAGCGAGGAAAACGGAGTTTTTGAGGACCTTTTATTCAAGGATTCGCGAAAAAACAAGAGCTTTGTCGTAACCCGTGAGCGAAAGGGTGTAAAGCGCGCTTCGCTTGAATACTCGGTTCTCGGAACGAAAGAAGAAAAAACTCTTGTGCGCATACTTTTGCACACGGGTCGCTCGCATCAGATACGCGTGCAGTTTTCTTCGAGAAGGATGCCGCTTGTAGGCGACGGAAAGTACGGTGCGCCGTCAAATGAAAAGGAGATTTACCTTTTTTCGCATAAACTTGAGTTTGAGCACCCGAAAAGCAAGGAGAAAATGGAGTTTTCTGCACTTCCTTTGTGGGACAGCTGGAAAGAATTTTTCTAATCTTTTACAGTTCGTCATATTTTTTTCACAAACAAGTGCTTTAATAAAGTGGTAACTAATTCTGGAGGTAATACCGATGGCAAATAAAGAGAAGAAACCGATGAGTAAAAAGAAGAAGAAAAAGATAAAAACCGCGATAGTCTGGACGGTAATAGTCCTTGCTTTAATTGCGGCTTATATAGCTTTTTCTATGTATTCATCAGCTAAGATGTACGAGAAAAGTATGGTTATCTATAAGGGTGATATCTATACCGTTGACAGTCGCGACGTTGCAAATACGATAAGTGCGACAGGACTTGTTGAAAGTTCAAAGGACACGACTAAAAAGGTGTATTCCACGCTTTCCTACAAGATAGACGAAATAAAAGTCAAGGTAGGAGACAAGGTCAGCGAGGGAGACGTTCTTTGCAGCTATGAAACCGAAACGCTTGACCGCGCAATCCGCGAAAAAGAGCTTTCGATGGGAACTTCCGAGCGCGCGTCGGCACTGAATCTTTCAAACGCGAAGCTTACGTACGATACGTATCTTCGCGGAATGAACGACGGTACAAATGCAACTCTTAAAAACGCGCAGTCCGCATATGACAGCGCGTATGATAAGTACGAGTCTGCGAAAGAGGACTACGACGAGTATCTTGCAAAGAGCGAAAGTGCGGCGATAATCGCGATTAACAGTGCAAAGCGCGATTATGACAACGCGAAAAAGACCTACGACGAGTTCAAAGCGGAGATAGACGGCGGCAACAACGTAAAGCTTTCTACTGCAAAGCGCGCGCTTGATATGGCGGAGAAAACGTATCTTGATTTCAAGGAAGAAATAGACAGCGGCTCGAGTTTAAAGCTTGTTTCTGCAAAGCGCTCGCTTGACACCGCCAATGAAAACTACGAGGACTATAAAAAACTGATGGACGATGACGAAACCACCGAGCTTATCTCGGCTTCAGCCGCGTCCGACGCCGCATATACCGCGTATAAAAGTGCAAAATCTGCGCTTAACACGATGAACAAGGCGCTCACCGCGCTTAAAAACGAGCTTGCCGCGCTTGAGGCTGACGGTACCGACGAGGAGGCAATAAAGAGCAAGAAGAAGGCGATTTCCAACAAGAAGGAGGAGATTGCCGCGCAGGAGGCGACCGTAAAAACGCTTCTTAAAAAGTCCGAGTCTGCCGACGAGGTTTACGACAAGGCGTACAAGGCGGCTGATATGAACCTCAAGAGCTATAAGACCGCATACGAAAATGCAAAGGACAATTACGACTCGGTTCTTGAAAGCCTTGAGGATACTCTTGAGAATTATGAAAAGGCGTACAAGGATGCAAAGGACAATTACGATTCCGTGCGCGACGGACTTGAGGACACTCTTGAGGGTTATGAAACCTCGATGCTGAAGGCGGCAGATGCATACGAAAATGCAAAGGAAAATGCCGACAATCAGCTTGAGGCGTATGAAAGTGCGCTTACAAGTGCAACACGTGCGCTCGGCGATGCCGAAAACGCGCTTAACAACGCGAAAATCACCGCCGACAATCAGCTTGAAAGCTATCGCATTGCCTACGAAAATGCCAAAAACAGTGCAGGCACTGCGCTTAGCGACTATCAGCTTGCAAATCTCTATACCGACCTTGAAAAAACACAGGTGACCTCGCCTATTTCGGGTACCGTGACCGAGGTTTACGCTACCGAGGGCGAGAGTATAAGCGGCGTAATGTTTGTTGTCGAGGATACTGAAAACCTTGTTGTTACGTCTTCCGTCAAGGCGTATGATCTTGACAAGGTAAACGTTGGTATGAAGGTGAAAATTGAAACCGATGCAACGGGAAAAGACGTTTTTTACGGAGTTCTCGAGTCGGTTTCGCCCGCGGCAATCAAGGACTCGGCGGGAAATATTCTTTCAACTAACGATGCCGAGTTTGAAACGGTTGTCCGCATAACCGATAAGAGCGCGAGACTTAAAATCGGTGTAAGTGCGAGAATTGAATACGTTGTCGAGGAGACGCTTGGTGCCCTTGCCATTCCCGAAAGTGCTATTCTTTCCGACGGTGACGGCGACTACGTCCTCACCCTTACCGACGGTGAGGATGGCAAGGTTGTTCTTTCGCGTGCCGCGGTTGAGTGCGGAATGGATGACGGAATTTATAAGGTGTGCAATAGCCTTGAAAAAGGAGCGCGCATCGTAGACAATGCCAAGAATTACGAGGCAAAGGCGGGTCTGCCGCTCGGTATATCAAACGTTGATACAAGCGCAAATCCCTTTGACTTTATGACGATGATGCCTATGGGTGGAATGTAATGGCGGAAAAGATAATTGAAATGCGTGATATACGCAAAAGCTTTTACATAGACGAGCCTAACGAGCTTGAAATTCTCCACGGTATAAACCTTGACGTTTATAAAGGCGAATTTGTTTCTATAGTAGGCGCGTCGGGCAGCGGCAAGTCGACGCTGATGAACATTATCGGTGTGCTTGACCGTTCGACAAGCGGGCATTATATGCTTGACGGTCTTAATATAGACGAGGCGGACGACGGAGAGCTTTCTGCGATACGCAACAGAAAGATAGGGTTTGTTTTTCAGAACTTCAATCTCATTCCGCGTACAAGCGCGCTTAAAAACGTTGAGCTTCCCATGATGTATGCGGGTATGCCTAAGCGTGCCAGAAATGCACGCGCACGCGAACTACTTGAGCTTGTCGAGATGAGCGAGCGTGCAAAGCATCTGCCAAACGAGCTTTCGGGCGGACAAAAGCAGAGAGCTTCAATAGCCCGTGCAATGGCAAACGATCCTGCAATTATCCTTGCCGACGAACCGACGGGCGCACTTGACTCAAAGACGGGCAGACTTGTTATGGACATTTTTCACCGGCTGAATAAGGAGCAGGGAAAGACGATAGTTCTGATTACCCACAATAACGAGCTTGCCGCCGAGACAGACAGAATTTTTACTATGCGTGACGGAATGCTTTCCGAGGGGGAGGCAGTTCGATGAAGTTTTTTGAAAATCTCCGTCTCGCGTGGGAGGGTATACGCGCAGGAAAAATGCGCGCATTTCTCACCATGCTCGGAATTATTATAGGTATTGCCTCGGTTATAGGCATACTTACGCTTGGCGACGGTCTTACGGGAAGTATAAACAAGGAAATGAGTGCGCTCGGCGCAACCAATATCTACGTTTCGCTTCAGACAAAAAAGACCGAAAACGCCGGCGGTATGCGTGCATATGAGGAGAGCGACCTTATCACCGATGAGATGATTTCGGACCTTAAGGCTCGCTATGCATCCTCAATCGACTGCGTTTCGCTTTCTTTGGCACTTGGAAACGGTCAGGCAAAGGATGGCGAAAGGTATGCAAACGTAAGCGTCAGCGGCATCAACGGAGACTATTTCCGCGCAAATGACCTCGAGCTTCTCCGCGGCAGAAAGATCGAAGAAAAAGACGTTTTGGACTATTCGATGACCGCCGTCGTTTCGGATAAGCTTGTGAAAAATATGTTCGGCGGTGATATGGCAGCCGCGCTCGGAAGCGAGCTTGTCGTTTATTCCTCGTTTGAGATTTACACCTTCCGCATTGTCGGAGTGTATGAATACGTGCAGACTATGATGAATTTTTCAATGGCTGCAGAGGAGGATATACGTACGGACGTTTACATCCCGATTTCCACTGCAAAGCGTCTTTCGGGCGCGGACGAGGGTTATTCCACGATAACCATCGTTGCAAATCCCGAGGCGGACAGTGCAAACTTTGCATCGGTTGCTGCAAACCATCTGAACAAGTATTACGCGGATAACCAGAACTTTAAGGTGTCCGCAATCAGTATGGAAAGTATGCTTTCCACGGTTGAAACAATGATGGATACCGTCAATATCGCTATCGCGGTAATCGCGGGAATCTCTTTGCTCGTAGGCGGCATCGGCGTTATGAACATAATGCTTGTGTCCGTTACCGAGCGCACGCGCGAAATCGGAACGCGCAAGGCAATCGGTGCGACAAACGGTGACATCCGCGTGCAGTTCGTTACCGAAAGTGTTATTATCTGTCTTATC
The DNA here is from genome assembly GCA_017547395.1 of Clostridia bacterium. The sequence continues at coordinate 9,311 of JAFYPS010000112.1, read as the reverse complement.
GGCGGTGTTATCGGCATCGTGTGCGGAACGCTTCTCGGATATTTCGGCGCATCGCTTCTCGGTGTTGTGGCATTTCCGACGGTGGGACATATTACGCTTGCCGTAGGCTTCAGTATGGCGATAGGCATTTTCTTTGGCTACTATCCCGCAAACAAAGCGGCAAAGCTTGACCCCATCGAAGCACTCAGATACGAGTAATTTGTGCAAAAATTATTGTTTATGGTACCAATCCCTCCGTCATTTTCGTACCGAAAACGCCACCTCCCTTTACACAAGGGAGGCTAAAATAAGATGAAACCAAGGCTCCATTGTGCAAAGGGAGCTGTCAGCGCGAGGGGGCCTCAAAATGCGCTTTGCGCGTTTTGGGGTTCGAGCATAGCTGACTGAGGGATTGTTTCCTCACATAAACATTAATTTATATCTTGTTAATTTTCCACGGGTGTGCTATATTATCATTGAAAGATTTTTTTGGAGGCTGCTTTGAAAACACTTGTACCCGACTATGTTTTTCCGTCGTTTTCGGCGGTAACACCGCAGTTTCTCCGTGAAAACGGGATAAAGGCACTGCTTAGCGACGTTGACAATACACTCTCTCCGTATGAGGATGCAAAACCAAACGAAGAAGTTCTCCGTTTCATTGAAGAACTGCACCATAGCGGCATAAAAATTGCACTTGTATCAAACAATCACTCTGACCGAATAACTCTTTACAACAGCGAACTCGGGCTTCCCGCGTTTTTTGACGCAAAAAAACCGTCGAGAAAGGCGTATTTCGGTGCGGCAAAAGCACTTTCGGTTGATATAAATGACTGCGCGGTGCTTGGAGATCAGCTTCTCACAGACTGCTGGTCGGCAAGGCGGCTTGGAATAAAAGCCATTATAGTCCCGCCGATACGCGACAAAAGGGATTTGTTCCACCGTGTAAAGAGGCTTATCGAGGTGCCCTTTATGTGCGCATACCGAAGAAAGGAAAGAAAAAATGCAAAAACCAAATAGAGCGACCTTTGGTCCGGGTGGCAACAGCCAGAGCTTTTACGATGCAAAGTACAAAAGCACAAAGCAAGCGCCCGCGTGGCTTAAAACGATAGGACTTGACGCGTATGAATACGAGGCGGGCAACGGTGTTGCGGCAGGCGAGAGCGCGCTCCGCGAAATCGGAGACGCGGCAAGAGAAAACGGGATTTTGATGTCCTTTCACACCCCATACTTTATTTCGCTTTCGGGCGTTGATATTGAAAAGCGTCTTAAGAGCATAGAATATATCGAAAAAAGTCTGTGGGCGGCAGAGCTTCTCGGCGCGGATACAATAGTTATCCACTGCGGATCTGCGGCAAAGATAAGCCGTGAAGAAGCGATGAAGCTTTCGGCAGACACCCTTGCAAGAACGCTTGAAAAGCTTGGCAATACCGATATTTCCTTCGGCATTGAAACAATGGGCAAGCAAAATCAGCTCGGCACGCTCGACGAGGTTATTGAGCTTTGCAGAATGGACACCCGCCTTGCGCCTGTAGTTGACTTTGGTCACCTCAATGCGCGCGACTGCGGAAACGTGTTTGTCACTGCCGACGATTATCGCAGAGTTTTCGACAAAATCGGAACCGTGCTTGGCGACGACAAGGCGAGATATCTGCACTGCCATTTTTCAAAAATCGAGTGGACTGATAAGGGAGAAAAGCGACATCTCACCTTTGAGGACAGCGTGTACGGACCCGACTTTGAGCCGCTGATGGAGGCTATCGCACGTGAAAATCTCTGTCCGCGCATTATCAGCGAGTCGGCTGGCACTCAGAGCGAGGACGCGCTTGCGATGAAGAAATACTACGAAACACTTATATAAAGGAATGGATAAAGTAATGACAAGAGCAGAAATTTTACGCGAAAAATTTTCAAAATTTGCAGATGCAATCATTATTACCGACGAGCTTAATCAGTATTATATCGGCGGATTCCGCTTTACGGACGGCTACGTTGTAGTTACCAAAGAGAGCGCGCACATCGTTACCGACTTCCGCTACACCGAGGCGGCAGAGGCTTCTCGCGGTGAGGGCTTTAGCGTTTGCGCCCCCAAGGATATGTGCGAGGCTATTGCGGATATCTTTAAAAAAGAGGGTGTAAAGACCGTAGCGTTTGAGGAGAGCAGAGTTACGTATGCTATGCTCGAAAGATTAAAGGAGAGAATCCCCGCAGAGTTCGTTCCCTCAAAGGGAATTATCGAGGAAATGCGGCGCTTTAAAGACCTTGGAGAGGTTGAGAAGATTAAAAAGGCGCAGAAAATCACCGACGATGCGTTTGAGCATATCTTAAAGGTGATGACCCCCGATATGACCGAGATAGACGTTGCCGTTGAGCTTGAATTCTTTATGAGAAAAATGGGCGCGGAGGAAAAAAGCTTTGACACTATAGCGGTTTCGGGCAGTGCTTCCTCGCTTCCTCACGGAGTTCCGAGAAACGTGAAGCTTGAAAAGGGCTTTTTCACAATGGACTACGGCTGTGTTGTCGACGGATACCACTCGGATATGACGAGAACCGTGGTTATCGGTAAGGCAGACGAGGAGATGAAGCGACTTTACAATACCGTGCTTCGTGCGCAGACCGACGCGATTAACGCTGCCAAGGTTGGTATGAAATGTAATGCGATTGACAAAATCGCGCGCGACGTTATCGACGATGCGGGCTATCACGGCTGCTTCGGACACGGTCTTGGCCACGGAGTAGGCCTTGAGATTCACGAGGAGCCGAGATTCTCGCCTAAGTGCGCGGACTTCTTTGCGGCAGGTCACGTTATCACCGTTGAGCCGGGCATTTATATTGCGGGCAAGTACGGCTGCAGAATTGAGGATATGATTTACGCCGACGGTGAAAACGTTGTAAATCTTACCGGGGCAGACAAGTCGCTTATCGAACTTTTCTGATTGGAGGTAAATATGGTAACATTGTTTTTCGGGGGAATCGTTTTAGCGCTTATCTCCCTTATCGGAATAGTATTTTCTTTAAAAAACGGTAAAAAGCAGGTAACTGCAGTTGCGGTACTGCTCCTTGTAGTGAGCGGATGCATTATTGCGGGCAGCTGCGTTGCGTCCGTACCTACGGGACACACGGGTATCGTTACCACCTTCGGTCAGGTAGAGGATTACACCTTTGAGGCGGGCATTCATTTCAAGCTTCCCTGGCAGGAGGTTGTGAATATGGATAACCGCAATCAGAAGGCGACCGTTGACCTGAACTGCTTCTCAAGTGACATTCAGGAGGTTGCGGTTACCTACACCATCAACTACCAGATTCAGAAGTCGAACGCGCAGACCATATACAAGACTATCGGTACAGGCTATTTCACAACCGTAATCGCTCCCCGTATTCAGGAGGCGGTAAAGAGTGTAATCGCCAAGTACAATGCGGAAAATCTCATCGCAAACCGCGAAAAGCTTTCTGCGGAGGTAAGAGCGATTCTGCTTGATAAGCTTGAGCAGTACAACATCGAGGTGCTTGACGCATCTATTGAAAACCTTGACTTTTCGGACGTGTTTACCAATGCCGTTGAGGCAAAGCAGGTTGCTGAGCAGAACAAACTCAAGGCGCAGATAGAGCAGGAGCAGGCGATAATCGAGGCAGAGGCTGCGGCAGAGCGCGCAAAGATTGAGGCGGAGGCAGCTGCCGAGGTTAAGAGAGTTGAGGCAGATGCAAAGCTTTATGCAACCGAAAAGGAAGCAGAAGCAAATGCAAAACTTGCGGCATCTCTAACCGATACGCTTATTCAGTATTACTACGCTATGGGCTGGGACGGTAAGCTTCCCACGTATATGGGTGGCGAAGGCGGCACCTTCCCGATTTTGGATATAGGACAGTAACAAAAAGGACTGCGAAAGCAGTCCTTTTTTTGAGAAAAATTCTATTCTTCATACACAATAGTCATTGTCTCAAGTGAGATATAGTCAAGCGGGTCCTGATGCATACCGCCGACGGTCAGTTCAAAATGCAGATGAGGTTCTTCGGCAATTTCTATTATCGCGCTGTCGCCGACCGCGCCTATTATCTCACCGCATTTCACCGTATCGCCTATTGAAACGGGTATATTGTCAGCGAGATTCTGATAAACGGTTTCGGCGTCGCCGTCGTGAACGATGACAACGGTGTTGCCCATCATCGGATGGCTGTAAACCTCGGAAACAATGCCGTCTGCCGCCGCCATTACCGCATCGCCCATCGCCGCGCAAACGTCAATTCCGTTATGCGTGCGGTAGTCCTCCATAGTGTTTGAAAAAACGAGCGCGTCTATCGAAAATTTCTTTGCAACGTTGCCTATGGTGGGCATAATAAACTCGGGCAGAGAAACGGGCGGTATTTCTGCCTGTGCTGCCTTTTCGCTCGAAGGCAAGGTCTGTGCGGTTGTAGATACGGTGGACGGTGCAAGAGTGCTTTCCGTAGTCTCGGCAGGATTTTTGGTTGTGACCGAGGGAGAGGTGTGGTCTTTGTCGGGGAGCGCGGTTGTTTTGGAGGTGCTTTGCGAGGACACGGGAGTGCTTGCCTCGACGGGTGCTTTTCGGCGGTTTGCCGCGCTTACAAGTCCTACGGCAAGAGCCATTATAAGCAATACAAGCATAATCGTGATGTATAGAATACCCGCGGTTTTTTGTTCGTTTCTTTTTTGTTCCATTGTTAAAAGTCCTTTCAGATGAAAAAGTTTCTACGAAAGTAGTTTTGCCTTTATCCAAAAGACTTATACGGGAAATGATTTTTAAAATTTTATAAGATAAATTAATGTTTATGGAGCCAATCCCTCCGTCGCCTACGGCGCCACCTCCCTTTACACAAGGGAGGCTAAAACACGATGAAACCAAGGCTCCCTTGTGTAAAGGGAGCTGTCAGCGCGAGGGGTCCTCAAAATGCGCTTTGCGCGTTTTGGGGTTCGAGCAAAGCTGACTGAGGGATTGTTTACTCCCATAAACTTTAATTCACCACACATAAAAAGCACGGAGCATACTTGCTCCGTGCTTTTACTATTATTCATTCAAATGACTTTTTATTCTGTCGGTTATCATTTCGAGCGCGACTGTGTTTTGTCCGCCCTCGGGAACGATGATGTCGGCGCGTCGTTTTGACGGCTCGACGTACTGCTCGTGCATAGGTTTTACCGTTGTGAGATATTGCCACACGACCGAGTCAAGACTGCGCTCGCGCTCGGTAACGTCGCGGAGAATTCTTCGTACAATGCGAACGTCGGCATCGGTATCAACGAAAATTTTCACGTCGAAAAGATTGCAGAGCGATGGGTTTTCGAAAATGAGAATTCCCTCGACAAGCATTACCTTTTTCGGCTCGATTGTAACGGTTTTGTCACTGCGGTTATGCACTGTGTAGTCATAAACGGGGCATTCTATGGCGTGACCGTCGCGAAGTGAAAGCAGATGACTTATGAGAAGCTCGTTGTCAAATGCTGCGGGCTCGTCATAGTTTATCTTGGCGCGCTCCTCGTAAGACATTTCATCTCTGCGTCTGTAATAGTTGTCGTGACGGACGATGCCTATACTGTCGCCAAAGGTTTCGAGAAGATTTTCGGCAAGTGTTGTTTTGCCGCTTCCGCTGCCGCCCGCAATTCCGATAATCAAAATATCCGACATAACTTATCTTTGTCCTTTATCGTAGGGGATTCCTTCTGCCTTGGGTGCGCGTGACTTCTTTGAAGTAAACGCAAGCACGATAAGTGTAATAATATATGGAAGCATACGGTATAAATTCTGATTAATACCGATTTCCTTGAGCAAAAAGATTCCGTCGCCGTTGATGTCAATGTTCTGATATCCCGCCGCAATACATTTGCAAAGTCCGAACAAAAATGCCGCAAGCGCAGTGCTGAGCGGTTTCCAGTTGCCGAAAATCATTACCGCAAGGGCAAGGAAGCCAAAGCCCGCAACTTCGCCCGTTGAAGAGCAGTTTGCAGTGGTAAGTGCAAAGGTAAAGCCGCCGATACCGCTGAGCGCACCCGAAATGGTAACGCCCGCGTAGCGCATTTTGTAAACGTTAATGCCGAGAGAGTCTGCCGCCTGCGGATTTTCGCCGCAGGAGCGGAGCCTGAGACCGAACTTCGTCTTATAGAGAATAATCGAAAGAATGACATAAAGCGCGATACAGATATAGGTTGTGAGGTAGAACTTGTTCAAAAAGGTTTCGACAAAGAAACCGTAGTTCTGTCCTTTTTCAAAGCCGAGGTCGGTTTTGAAAATCATAAACCAACCTGCCGCGTCACCCTTTTTCATCTGAAGCACGTTCTGTCTTATAATCATATTTACAAAGAAGAGAACGAGTGCGGGTGCAAGCATATTGAGCGCGGTACCGCCGATAGTCTGGTCGGCACGCAGGTTGATTGATGCAAAAGAGAGAAGAAGGCTGAAGATTGCACCGAGCAGAGCGGAAATGAGGAATGCGATAAGCATAACTATCTGACCGCTGTCAGCCTTGAACGCGCCCGTACTCTGCAGAACGTAAACCGTGAGCACGCCGCTGAACGCGCCGAAAATCATAATACCTTCAAGCGCGAGGTTGATGATACCGCTTCGCTCTGCGAAAATACCCGCAAGAGCAACGATAAGCAGAGGAACGGTGTAGGTTAGGGTGTCCTGAATAAGAAGCGTCATACCGTTTCCTCCTTTTTGGCAGTTTTTACTTCGGGCAAGGCTTTTTTCTTTTTGCCGAGCCACATCTTAATCATCAGCGAGAACGCGCTGAGGTAAACTATAGATGCAATAATGATGTCGGTGATGTACTCGTTGTAGGGGGTGAGATATTTGAGTGCCGTACCCGAGATGTTGAGCATCGACATAAACAAGCCTGCAAAAATTACGCCTATCGGATGGTTTACCGCGAGGAGCGCAACGGGAATTCCGTTAAAGCCTACCGCGGGGAGCGACTGATAGGTGGACCAGAAGAACTCCGTGTTACCCGAGAGGTAGTAGAGAGCCGCCGCAGCACCCGAAAGACCGCCTGCAATAGCCATTGAAAACACAATGTTACGGCTTGCCGCAATACCCGCGTATTTTGCGGCAAAGCGGTTGCTTCCGCAGGCTTTAAGCTGGTAGCCGAAGGTGGTTTTAGTCATTATAATATATACGAGAATTGCGATAATGATTGCAAGAATGATTCCCGCATTTACCTGTGAGCCGGGGAGAAGCTTGTCAAGTCCGAGCTTAGGCGTTGCCACGCCGTTGTCAATAGTTTTCTTGATGTAGCCGATTTTGCCGCCCGATGCTTCGGACGCGTTACGGAGAGAGCTGTTTTCAAATATCCAGGTAACGATGTTTGCGGATATCCAGTTTGTCATAATGCAGGCGATAACCTCGTTGATATTGAGCGTCGCCTTTAAAATTCCGGGAATTGCACCCCAGATTGCACCCGCAATAACGCCGCCTGCAAAGGCAATTATCCATATTGCCCATGCAGGAACAACGGTTTGCGGAATGCTGAGTGCAAGATAGAGTGTCGCCGCCGTGCCCATAAGGTACTGACCCGGCGCACCGATGTTGAAAAGTCCGGTTTTGAACGCAACCGAAACCGAAAGACCCGTCAGAATAAGGGGTGTCGCTCTGAAGAGAAGGTCGCCGAGGTACTGGGTGTTAAGTCCGAAGACAAGTTCGCCTGCCTCGCGTCCTTTGCAGAAAACGCCAAGGAAAACAAGCTTTACGCCCTCAATACCGCTTTTCAGGGAGATTTCGCCGCTCAGCATAGAAACAATCAGCACGAGCAGACTTCCGAAAACGAGGCCGATAAGCACCGAGATAAGCGAGGAAAGCACTGATTTTACGGCAGATCTGTCAAAAAAGTCACGGATTTTCTGCATTTTACTTTCCCTCCTTATCGCGTTTTGCGCCCGACATGTAAAGGCCAAGCTCCTCGGGCGTGGTTTCTTTTGCATTAAGCTCGCCAACGATTTCGCCCTCATACATAACGAGAACTCTGTCCGAAAGGCTCATAACCTCGTCAAGCTCAAGAGAAACGAGCAGAACCGCCTTGCCCGCGTCGCGTTCCTTTACTATGCGGGAGTGGATATGCTCGATAGCACCGACGTCAAGACCGCGCGTCGGCTGAACTGCGATAAGCAGAGGCTTGTCACGGTCGATTTCGCGGGCGATGATTGCTTTTTGCTGATTGCCGCCCGACATTGAGCGCGCCACGGTTACAGCGCCTTGACCCGAGCGTACGTCGTATTGGTCGATAAGCGTGTTTGCATATTCGCGTACCGCGCCTGACTTTATAAAGCCTGCGCGCTGGAATTTCTTTTCGTTAAAGCGCTGAAGCACAAGGTTGTTTTCAAGTGTAAAGTCAAGTACAAGACCGTGCTTGTGTCTGTCCTCGGGAATGTGGCTCATACCCGCGGCGCTTCTCTTAAGGATGTTGTATTTTGAAATGTCCTTGCCGCAGAGAGTGACGCTGCCCGTTGCCTTTTCAAGTCCCGTTATTCCGTAGACAAGCTCGCTCTGTCCGTTTCCGTCGATGCCCGCAATGCAGACGATTTCGCCTGCGCGCACGTCAAAGGAAACGTTCTTTACCGCCTCTTTCTTGGTATGGGAGGAAACAGTGAGATTTTTTACCGAGAGAACGGTTTCCGTTGGCTTTGCCTCATCCTTATCAATTTCAAGCTGAACGGGGCGTCCTACCATCATTGTCGAAAGCTCCTGCTTTGTGGTGTCGGACACGTTTACCGTTCCGATATATTTACCCTTGCGGAGAACGGTAACTCTGTCGGCAACCGCCATAATTTCGTTAAGCTTATGCGTAATGAAAAGGATAGACTTGCCTTCTTTTGCAAAGAAGCGCATAGTTTCCATCAGCTCGTTTATTTCCTGTGGAGTAAGAACGGCTGTAGGCTCGTCAAAAATGAGAATCTCATTGTCACGGTAAAGCATTTTGAGAATTTCGGTACGTTGCTGCATACCGACGGTGATGTCCTCGACAAGAGCGTCGAGATCTACCGAAAGGCCGTACTTTTCCGAAAGCTCCTTTACTCTTGCGCGGGCTTCCTTCTTTTTGAGAAAGCCGCATTTCGTAGTTTCGGCACCGAGAATAATATTGTCAAGCACCGTGAAAACGTCTACGAGCTTGAAATGCTGGTGCACCATACCTATACCGAGCGCTGTTGCATCATTTGGGTTTTCAATTTTCACTTTTTCGCCGTTTTTGCGGATTTCGCCCGCTTCAGGCTGATAGAGTCCGAACAGGACGGACATCAGCGTTGATTTTCCCGCGCCGTTTTCTCCGAGAAGTGCGTGGATTTCACCGCGGCGAAGCTGAAGTGTGATATTGTCGTTTGCAACGATGCCGGG
>JAFYPS010000111.1 GCA_017547395.1 Clostridia bacterium | reverse complement strand
GGCAGGACTCTATCATAATAAGTGTGTGGGTATCCGATTGGCGGAGCAGATATTCCGCTTCATGGATTTTGTATGCAGTGTTCACCGTTACAAGAACCGCGCCGATTTTGGTAGTAGCCCAGAACGCAATATACCACGCGGGTACGTTCGTTGCCCATACTGCAACCTTGGAGCCGGCTTTTACGCCAAGACTTACAAGTGCTCTTGCAAAGCGGTCTACGTCCTCGCGGAATTCCTTATAGGTGCGTGTATAGTCAAGCGTAGTATATTTGAACGCGTACTGGTCGGGAAACTCGTCGGCTACTCTGTCAAGCACCTGAGAAAAGGTGAGGTTGATAAGCTCGTCTTTTTTCCAGATATACTGTCCCGTGCCATCGTGGTTGAAGTAGAGCGATTTTTTCATACCTCTAGTGGAATGAAAACGGCTCATATAGTTTACAAAGTACGGGAAAATAATTTCGGGGTCTTTCAAATCCTCCAGCCATTCGGGTTTCCACTCAAGAGAAATAAAACCGTCGTAGTTTATAGAGGAGAGGGCGCGCATTATATCGCTTATCGGTGTAGTACCTTCGCCGATAAGCTGATAAACTCCGTCATCGTCGGAGTCGCGCAGATGCACGTGGCGAACGTAGTTGCCGAGGTTTTTAATAGTTGTGTCGCTTGTTTCACCGTTGTCGCGGTAGGGGTGATGAACGTCCCAGAGAGCCGCAAGCTCATCACAGGCAAAGCGGTCAAGCATATTGCAAAGACGCGTTGTATCCGAGTAGATTCCGCTTGTTTTTATAAGGAGCGCCACACCGCTGCTTTTGGCGTGACAAAGAAGCGTTTCTATATTTTTATAAACGGCGTCCTCGTTTTCGGTGAGCGCGCAGACCACCACGTACGGAACCTTTGCGCTTTGCGCTATGCCAAAAAGGGAAATAAGCGGTTCAAGTGCGCAGTTTTCATCTGAAATGTCAAAAGACGTGTCAAAGCAGGGGATTGCAATCTTCTTGTCGCGCAGTTCGCGAACGGTTGCGCCGACCTGATATTTATGAAACGGGCCGCCACGGTCGGTAAGCACGTTGAATTTTGGGAGATTATAAACCTCAATACCCGAAAGTCCGAGGTCTGTAGCGCTTTCTATCAGATCGTTCCAGGAAAGCTCAGGCCAACCGCGGGTTGAAAAGGATAATTTCATTCTTCATTCTCCTCATATACTATCTTGTTGAGCGCACTGAGGTACGCCTGAATTCCCGCACCGACAATATCGGTGGAAATACCTCTGCCTGAATAAACTTTACCGCCAAAGCGAAGTTTTACTACGGTCTGTCCCATCGCTTCGCGACCTTCGGTAACGGCTTGAAGCTGGAAATCGTCAAGTTCGTAGTGGCAGCCTGTAATTTGCTCGATAGCAAGGAATGCTGCATCGATAGGGCCGTCACCGAGAGAAATACCCTCGGATGCGATGCCGAGCTTTGAAAGTTTAACGTGCGCCGTTGCGGAAATTGTGTTGCCCGAAGTAACGACGTAGGTGTCGAGTTTGTACGTTGGAGGAACCTGCATTGCAGCCGAAGCAACTATAGCGTCAAGCTCCTTTATACTTACCTTTTCTTTCTTTGCAGCTATCTGCATAAAAGCATCGTAAACCTTTGTATTGTCCTCGCTTGAAAGGTCATATCCGAGATGCTCGGTGGCTTTTGTTACCGCACCGATATCGTCGTGAGCAGTGAGAAAAATGCCGCTTTCTTCCTCTACGCCGTTGTCAAACGGGGAGGTCTTGCTTCTTGCAGTCTGGCACATCCAGGCGATTTTGTCGATAGCGCGACCGAGCTCTGTCTGGCTGATGCTGCAAGAGGCGCCAAGGCTGTCGCCTTTTGCAAATATAAGTTTTGTAATATTTGCCACGCTTGCATTTGCTATTGGGTAGGCGGCTGCCTTGATTTCGTCTGCGCCGCTGCTTATTACAGCGATTGCACAAGCGTCGGCAAGAGAAAGCGTGTCTGCAACCGACACACCGAGTCTGACGTTGTCAAAGCGCGTGACGGTTTCATTTATATCGGAAATAAATTTTGCAAATTCATCGGGTAGCATCGTGCCTGCAGTGTCGCAAACGGTTATGGTAGTTGCACCTGCTTTTGCGGCGGTTTCAAGAGCTTTTTTCAAGAACTCTTCTTCGCTTCTCGTAGCGTCGTTTGCGATGAACTCAACGTCGTCACAAAGAGTGCGGCATTTTGCAATAGTTTCTTCAATGGCGCTCAGCATAGCATCGGGCTTTTTGTGAAAGAGATATTCCATTTGAACAGAACTCAGCGGCGCGCATACCTGAAGTCTTTTGTGCTTTGCCGTCTGCAGAGCGTTCCATACGCGCATAACGCTCTCTTCGTTAAGCTCTACGGGTACTGCAACGATACTGTTTTTAACTGCAGTAGCAATAGACTTTATTCGCAGAGTATCAATTCTGCTGTCTTGTATTCCTTCAAGCTCGATAATCGACACGCCGAGATTGTCAAGAAGTTTTGAAAGCTCTATCTTTTCTTTGAAAGAGAGCTGAAAACCCTGTGCCGACTGCTTCATGGTTATGTCGCTGATTCTGATCTGTTTCATAATTTGCTCCTTAAAACAAGAAAGTCCCTGAGGTCAAACGACCTCAGGGACGAAAATACATTCCGCGGTACCACCCTGATTATTTTCCTAAAAGGAAAATCACTTCGGACCGATAAAGTCCTATCCCTGTAACGCGGGCGAACGGGTTTCATTACTTAACGCATATACGTGTTCACAAAACCGACTCGGGAAGGAGGCTTACCAAACCGCCAATACTGATTTTCACCGACCATCAGCTCTCTGCAACTTTCGGTAGAGGTAATATTTCCGTCAAAGTCTTTATACAGATTTAAGCATAAAAATTCAGTTTTGTCAACAGAAAATGCAAAAAAATCATAAAGTTTACAAAAAAACAGTTGACATTTTTAGTTTAGTGTGCTAAAGTAGTAGCAATAAATAAAGGCTGTGACGAAGACGGCAAGGTATAATCGGATTTACAGAGAGTCGACATTTGGTGTGAGTCGGCATCCGACACCGAAAGCCCATCACTTCCGAGCTGAAATGTCGAGCATTTTGTCAGGCGTTTTCGTATTTCTGCGTTAAAGAATAGGGCTTATAGGAGCCTGAAGTGACGGTTGTTACCGTAATTTGAGTGGTACCGCGGGTATATTTGCTCGTCTCAAGAATTAGTTTTCTTGAGGCGTTTTTTTATTTTTCCAAGGGGGAATTTCTTATGTCAAACCAGAGCACGGCAAATCAGCTTAAGGATATAGCGCTGCGTATTCGGGAAATGCGTGAAATATTGGGCTACAGTATGCAGATGATGGCAGAGCTTACCGATATTTCCGAGGAGCTTTATCGTCAGTATGAGGCGGGTGAAACCGACCTTCCGTTTACCTTTATGCACAAGTGTGCAAAGGTGTTCGGACTTGAAATTACCACGCTTCTTGAAGGACACAGTGCCAAGCTTTCGGGATATACCGTAACAAGAAGAGGTAAAGGACTTGTAACTGCGAGCGAGGACGGAATAACCATTCAGGATATGGCGCCTATGTTCCGCAAAAAGCTTGCTACTCCTTACTGGGTTACATATCAGTACTCCGAGGAACTTCAGAACAAGCCTAT
>JAFYPS010000110.1 GCA_017547395.1 Clostridia bacterium | reverse complement strand
GAGCAGACACTCGGAAAAATAGTTTCCGCAAAGCGCGCTAACCTCCTTGAGGTTAACCTCAAGGCACTTAAGTGCGGTATGGAATACAAAGGCTAAAGTAAAAGACAAAAGACAATTTCTCTTATCGGGAAATTGTCTTTTCTTTTTATATGTGCTATACTTTAATTGCAGAGAATCTTCTGTGAGGAGAGTTGATATGAAAAAAGTGCTTATTATAAGTTGTTGTATAATATTTGGTATAATATTTAGCGTATTTATATTTAGCTTGCCGTATTTGGTCAATGATGCACTTTGCTCCGATTACAGGGATGAAATTGAAGCGAGTCTTGCGAATGTGCCGGAAATTACTGTTTTGCAAGTGGTCAACGGTTGCGGAAACAGTAGCGGAACGGGAGACCATACTGATTTATACGTTGCCGCTTTGGTTAAAGCGAATTTAGGTGAAGACGTAATAGAAAGAGCTTTTCCTGATGCAATGGATATACAAGCTGTCGCTGATGAGGGAGAGCGCACTCTGGCGATGGAGCTAATAAACGTAAGCTTTGATGAAGAGAATTATGATGATAGCGAAGGACTTTACATTATCGAGTTTTCAAAGCGTACTCTCTTTTCCTGGCTCGATCTGAGAGGGTGTTGAGAACTGCTTGAACGATAAGGGCAAAAAGGCTTCCTCCTCAAGGAGAAGCCTTTTATGAGAGATACCTAAATTATACGGTTTTTATATAAAGAATTTTGAAACGGAGAAAGATTATGTACAAATACTTGTTGTGGGATATAGATGGAACGGTGCTTGATTTTCTCGCATCGGAAGCATATGCGATACGCGCGCTGTTTCAAAAATACAACATCGGTGAATGCGACGATGAGAAGCTTCGATTGTACTCGCAGATAAACGTAAAATACTGGCAGAAGCTTGAACGTGGCGAGATGACAAAGCCTGAAATTCTCGTTGAGAGATTTCGCGAATTTTTCAGTATAATCGGTGCGGATACTTCTATCGCAGAAAGCTTTAATATTGACTATCAGGTAACACTCGGCGACCACATTGAGTTTGTAGGTAATGCAGAGGAAATTCTTCTTTCGCAAAAGGGAAGGTTCACTCTCGCGGCTGTCACCAACGGAACAAAAGTAGCTCAGGAGAAAAAACTTCGCCTTTCAGGACTTGACAAGGTTTTTGATTCGATTTTCATATCGGAGGATATCGGCGCGGAAAAGCCGAGCGAAGAGTTTTTTAAAGTTGTCTTTGAAGAGCTTGATATAACCGACAAAAAAGAGGTTCTTATAATCGGTGATTCGCTCACAAGCGATATGAAGGGCGGATTTTTATCGCGAATTGATACCTGTTGGTACAATCCTAAAGGAAAAGAAAACACGTTAGGTATTCCCGTTACATACGAAATAGACGACCTTGACAAAATTGAAGACATCGTCAGTAAGTGAGGTTTCTATATGTTTGATAAAGTGAAAGGCAGACTTGGTCTTGGATGTATGCGCCTTCAGATGATTGAGGACGAGGTGGATAAAGCTGAATTCTGCCGTATGATAGATATGTTCATCGAAGAAGGCTTCAACTATTTTGATACCGCGCATACTTATATCGACGGAAAAAGTGAGCTTGTAATCCGCGATTGTCTCACATCGAGACATCCGAGGGAGTCGTATGTGCTCGCAGACAAGCTCTCATATTGGTGCTTTGAAAAGGAGGAGGACATACTTCCGCTTTTTGAAAAACAGCTTGAGCGTTGCGGCGTTGAGTATTTCGATTTTTACCTTTTCCATTGCATAAACCATGAAAGCTACGAAAAACACAAGAAATGCAACTCCTTTGAAATCGTGAAAAAACTCAAAGAAGAGGGCAAGATAAAGCATATAGCAATGTCTTTCCACGACACGGCAGATTTCCTTGATATGGTGCTCACGGAGCAACCGTATATGGAAGCTGTGCAACTGCAGATAAACTATCTTGATTATGACGACCCGACCGTGCAGAGCAAGGCGTGTTATGACGTTGCCGTAAAGCACGGAAAGAAAGTTATAGTAATGGAACCCGTCAAAGGCGGCGCACTTGCAAATCTTCCTCGCGAGGCGGCAGAGGAACTTTCAAAGCTGGGTGAGGGCAGTGCGGCTTCCCACGCGCTTCGCTTTGTTGCGAGCCACCCGGAAGTGTTTATGGTGCTTTCGGGTATGGGTAATGTTGAAATGATAAATGACAATATGAATACTTTTAAAAAATTCGTGCCGATTAAAGAATCTGATATGGAGATTTTTGAAAAGGTGTGTGACATAATCCGAAAGACGAAGCTTATTCCGTGTACAAAGTGCAACTACTGTGCAGATGTATGCCCGTCTGATGTGCCGATATCTGAGGCTTTCGGAATCTTCAATGAGCTTGCTCTGGCAAAAATATCGCGGGACGAGATGAAGGAGAAGTTTGCGGCATACCGCGAGAAACTCGCGGCATGTATAAAATGCGGAAAGTGCGAGAGTAACTGCCCGCAGAGCATTGATATAAGAGAAAGGCTTTCAAAGATTGAGAAAATCATAAACGATTAAGGTGGATTTTATGAAGGACAAGGTTTGTATTCTTACAGGTGCGAGCGGAGGAATCGGTGCGGTGATTGCCGAAGCGCTTTTTGCTCACGGCTTGAAGCTCGTTTTGCTCGGCAGAAACGAAGAAAAGCTTAAAGTGGTTGCAAAAGATAGGGATTGCCTTATTATTCCGGGCGATATTTGCGATAATAATTACATAGAAGAGGTTATCGCGAAAACGGTTGCCGCATACGGCGTTATCGACGTTGTTATAAACAACGCGGGACTTGCACATTCGACACCATTTGAGAAAATCACGGCAGAACAGTACGACGAGATTATGAATATTAACGTTCGCGCCCCTTTCTTTATGTGCCAGAAGGCACTTCCACATCTTGTGAAGTCCGACTTTGCAACGATAATCAATATAGCTTCCGTCACGGCTCATAAGGGATACCCATTGCAGAGTGTGTACTCTGCATCAAAGCACGCGCTTCTCGGTTTTACAAAGGCTTTGGGGAAAGAGTACTATCAAAAAGGTGTGCGAACTCACGTCATAAGTCCTGGCGGAGTGTTTACGGATATGATAAAAATCTCTCGACCTGATCTTACGAGTGAGGGTATGATTCTCCCTGAGGATGTAGCGGAAACGGTTCTGTATCTTCTCAAGATGAGAAGAACTGCGTGCGTAGCAGACGAAATCGAGTTCCACAGAGAGGCAAAAGAGCCGTTTATGTAGAGGGGGAGACTGAGTGATACCCATTGTTTTTTGGATGGTGATAGCGATTGCAATAATCGTACCCGTTGCGATTTATATATCACAAAATAAAGAGTAATCATAAAGAGAGATGAAAAGAATGACAGAGCGACTTTATGAGAAAAATGCATACTGCAGTGAGTTTGAAGCGAGTGTCGTCTCTTGCACGGAAAATGGCGGGGGATACGATGTCGTTTTAGATAGAACTGCGTTCTTTCCCGAGGGGGGAGGACAAGCTCCCGATAAAGGAACGCTTGACGGGATAGCTGTCCTTGACGTTCAGATTCGCGACGGAGTGATTTACCACACGACTGAAAAGTCGATTGAGTGCGGCAAAAATGTGGTCGGAAAGCTTGATTTTGCTCTTCGTTTTTCCCGTATGCAGCGCCATTCGGGAGAACACGTACTTTCGGGAATTGTGCACTCAATTTACGGATATAACAACGTCGGTTTCCATATGAGCGAAGAAGAGATGACTGTCGATTTTGACGGTGTTCTCTCTCCAAAGGACATCGAAAAGGTTGAAAAGGAAGTTAACTTTACACTTTGGAAAAACCTTGAAATCAAGCCGTTTTTTCCAACTGATGAAGAAGCGGAAAAGATTCCGTACAGAAGTAAGCTTGATATAACGGAAAATCTGCGTTTAGTCGAAATTGACGGCGTCGATGTTTGTGCCTGTTGCGCTCCGCATGTTGCAAAAACGGGCGAAGTGGGCATCGTCAAGATAATTGATGCAACTCCAAACAAGGGGGGCACACGACTCACGGTGCTTGCGGGGGATGTTGCGCTTTCGGACTATGCGCGTCTTAACTCGGCAAACAAAGAGATGATGAAAACACTCTCTGTCGCGCGTAACGATGTTGCAGAGGCGGCAAAGAGGCAGGTTGACCTTTTAAGCGAGCTTCGCCATGAGGCTTCAGAGCTGAAATGCCGTCTTGCATGGAGTGAGCTGAAGACAACTCAGGTCGGCTGTGCAAAGGTTGCCTTCTCTGAAAAACTTTCGTATGATGAGCTCCGCTATTGCTCAAATATGCTGACAGACGCGGGAAGCGAGATTAACTTTCTCCTCTCGACGGATGACTATGAGAATTACATTTACGTTATAAGCAGTCCGACACGCAACATAAGACTGATTGTAAAGAGTTTGAATGATGCCTTTGACGGTCGCGGTGGAGGCAGAGATAATTACGCACAAGGAAAAATCGTTTGCAAGGAAACGGAAAAAATAGAAGCTTTTGTGAAAGAGATTTTAGGTTAGATTTATGAAACAAATTGCGGTAGGTATCCTTGCTCACGTCGATGCGGGAAAAACCACGCTCTCCGAGGGGCTTTTATACAGCGCGGGAGAGATACGGCGGCTTGGCAGAGTTGATGCAAGAGACAGCTTTCTTGACACAGACGAAATAGAGAGAAGGAGAGGTATTACTATTTTCTCAAAGCAGGCAGTGCTTACTCTGGGAGATACGGTGATAACTCTTCTCGACACGCCCGGACACGCGGATTTTG
>JAFYPS010000109.1 GCA_017547395.1 Clostridia bacterium | reverse complement strand
TAAAAAAGCACCCTTTCGGGTGCTTTTTTTACTTTCGTTGCGGACGTGCGGCGGAAAAGCCACCTGCATCGCGTAAGCGAGGCATCAGGGCTCGCTTGCGAGACCTTGTGGGTGCCAAGCGCAGCGCGGCTCGAATCCCACTCCCTGCGCCAAAGCAAAAGCAGCACCTATCAGGTGCTGTTTTTGCTTTCACCGGGCACCGATTTTTACAGGCGCAAATTACCTTGACATAAGTCTTATTTTGTAGTAAAATATTTGTTACCATATTTTCACAAAGCAAACGGAGGAACAACAATGGATGCATCTAAAATTAAACTCGTAGCTTTTGACCTTGACGGTACTCTTACTCAGCACAAGACTCCTCTTAGCCCTGAGCACCGCGCAATTCTCGAGCAGCTTTCTAAAAAATACAAACTCCTTATGGTAGGCGCAGGTATGTGCCACCGCATTTTCGACCAACTTGGACATTTCCCGATTGACATTCTCGGAAACTACGGTCTTCAGTACGCGGAGTACAATCCCGAGACGAAGGATATCGAAATCAAGCGCAACTCTACTTTCCCTTGCGACAGAGAAAGCGTTGAAAAGCGCGTTACCGCTATGCGTGAAAAGCACGGCTTTACAGAATTCCGCGGCAAGAACGTAGAATACCACGCGTCCGGCTGCGTAACCTTCCCTATTCTCGGAACAGAGGCAATTCAGGAGGACAAGCTCGCATTTGACCCCGACCGTTCAAAGCGTCGCGCTATCTATGATGAAATCAAAGAAGTTTTCAACGACTACATTGTATTTGTCGGCGGTTCTTCTTCCTTTGACATGGCTCCCGCCCCCTATAACAAGGCATACGCACTCGGACTTTACTGCGAGGAACACGGAATCAAGCACGATGAAGTTGTATTTGTAGGCGACGACTACGGTCCCGGTGGAAACGATGAATCCGTTTACCTTTCCGACTTCAACTTCATTACTATTGACAATTATCTCGACTTCCCCGAAAGAGTAAAAGAACTTCTTTAAACTATGAGTATTATTCAAAGTAAAAAGCAGGTTAACAGCATTGCCATCCTTTTTATGACCGTTTATATGGTAAGCTATATAACGCGTATCAATTACGGTGCAATCATATCAGAGATGGAAAGTTCTGCAAAAATAGCAAAGGACCTTCTTTCCATGGCTCTCACCGGCAGTTTCATCACCTACGGTGCAGGACAGATTATAAGCGGACTTTGCGGAGACCGTTTTTCTCCAAAAAAACTCGTTGCATACGGGCTTGTTGCTACCGTTCTTATGAACCTGCTTATACCCATTTGCCAAAATCCATATCAGATGCTTGCAGTATGGTGTGTTAACGGCTTTGCTCAAAGTTTTATGTGGCCGCCAATTGTTCGCCTTATGACCGCGCTTTTATCCGAGGAGGACTACAAGAAAACCTCTGTCATAGTTTCCTACGGCTCATCTTTCGGAACGATCGCAGTTTACCTTATCGCACCTATCATCATTTCTCTGCTCAACTGGAAATGGGTGTTCCGCATTTCCGCTATCTTTGGAATTATAATGATTGCAATCTGGCTCAAACTTGCACCCGAGGTTGAGTCGGAGAAAAAAGTTGCCGCACACCAAAGCGGAAACAATGCAGCAAAGGCAATGTTTTCTCCGCTTATGGTATGCGTTATGCTATCCATAATCCTGCAGGGAATGCTCCGCGACGGCGTCACAACCTGGATGCCCTCCTACATTGCGGAAACCTATAATTTCAGCAACGTAATTTCCATCCTCACAGGAGTGGTTCTTCCGATATTCAGCATTATATGCTTCAAAATCACTTCAAAGCTTTACAGAGAAACCTTTACGAACCCTATGACTTGCGCGGGCGTAATTTTCGGTGTCGGCGCGATCTCATCCGTTGCATTGCTTATCTTTACAGGCAAAAGTGCGGCGTTTTCGGTTCTCTTCTCCGCAATGCTGACGGGATGTATGCACGGAGTAAACCTTATTCTCATCTGTATGATTCCTCCGTTTTTCAAAAAGTACGGAAGCACCGCAACAGTTTCGGGAGTTCTCAACTCGTGTACCTACATTGGAAGCGCAATTTCAACCTACGGTATCGCGGTAATTTCCAAGAACTTCGGTTGGAGTTTCACTCTTCTCATATGGCTGCTTATAGCAGCCAGCGGTACCGCTCTTTGCTTTATCTCGGCAAACCCCTGGAAGAAAAAACATATGTAAAAAAACGATGCCTTTCGGCATCGTTTTTTCTTTATTTCTTAAGTTTTCTTGCACCGAGTTTGTCAAGAATCTCTCCGCAGATGTCGGGATGGTCACAGGTAAATCCGATAGCACCGTTTTCAAAAGCCTGACGGTAGATCTCCTCTCTGGTTTCCATTCCGTAATATACGCAGGGCTTGATTCCCATAAGCTCAAACTCCTTGAATCTTGCCTTGTCTGCTACGGGACTCTCGGGCTTTATCGGGAAGCCCTGAGGAGTTTTGTCGCCGTTATTAAAGAGGCAAACCTCATCGTAATACTTATAAGGCTCGTCCGTCTTGTAACCTTTCATCATAGTCTTGGGGTAGAAGCCGTGGACCGAGAAATCTTCCTTTGTATAGCGTGTACGGAGCCAAGCGCAGATACCTGTTGAGAAGGTAATAACGGTAAGTCGATCCTTGCCGAAAATGCCGTACTTCTTGCACATAGAAAGTGTAAGCTCGGCAGAAGCGTATGCAAAGTCGCCGAGTTCCTCGGGATAGTCCTTGAGTTCAAGAAGAAGCTTGATATCGGGGCGTGTTGCCATAAGCTCAAGAAATTCTTCAAAAGTGGGAACCTTTTCGCCCTTGAACTCTTCGCCGAACTTTATGCCGGCATCAGCCTGTCTTACCTCTTCAAGCGTAAGGTTATAAATCGCGCCCTTAGTATCGGTGGTGCGCTCGAGTCTTGCATCGTGGCATACAACGATATGATAGTCCTTGGTCATATGCACGTCCATCTCGATTGCATCAATGTCAATCTTCAATACCTCTCTGAAGCCGCGCATTGTATTTTCGGGATATTTACCGCGCCAACCTCTGTGACCGGTGAGTGTTACTTTGGTGTCCATACTGATAGTTCCTTTCTTTTCCGTGCTATAATATCAAGTTCATTATATTGCACTTTTTACCTAAAATCAACCTTTTAAGGTTAATTGTTTCAAAAAAGAGACATAGTCGCAGATGCGACTATGTCTCGCTTTTACTTATTTCCAGAGAATTGTTTCAGGAGTGTTCCAAAGTCCTGTAGGCTGTTCGGCTGTAGACTCAACCTTAACCTCGGTATGAGTTTCGCCGGCCTCGTCCATAGCAAGAATTACGTCGGTTGCGTGGTAAGCCATTTCAACGCTTGCACGGTGGTTTACGCCACTCTCGATACTTCTTATCATATCAACGATGCCTATGCCGCGTCCGTACTTTTCATACTCCACGAACTGAGGAAGCACGCGCCATTCGGTATCCTTGAAGCGACGTATAAGCACGTCGCCCTTATACTTATTAGGATCGGGAACGATAAGTGTACCCTTTTCACCGTAGATCTCGATGAACGGCTGCTTGGTATGCCAGATGTCAAAAGAGTTTACAAACGTTGCAATAACGCCGTTTTCAAACCTGAGCGCGGTAGAAACGTAGGTAGGAACCTCTACGGAAATCTTT
>JAFYPS010000108.1 GCA_017547395.1 Clostridia bacterium | reverse complement strand
GGTGAAGATGCCTGAGGCTGCAGAGAAGATCAAGTTTTACATAGGCGACGTCCGCGATCTTTCGTCCGTGAAGAATGCAATGCACAGGGTGGACTATATATTCCACGCTGCGGCGCTAAAGCAGGTTCCTTCTTGTGAATTTTTCCCGATTGAAGCTGTAAAAACCAACATTCTCGGTACAGAAAACGTGCTTACTGCGGCAGTTGACGAGGGGGTAAAGGCGGTGATTTGCCTTTCAACCGATAAAGCTGCATATCCGGTTAATGCAATGGGAACGAGCAAAGCGATGATGGAAAAGGTTATCGTTGCAAAATCGCGCACTGTGAATCCCGATAAGACGAAAATTTGCTGCACACGCTACGGCAACGTAATGTGTTCGCGCGGCTCTGTAATTCCGCTTTGGATAGATCAGATAAAAAAAGGAGAGCCGATTACAATTACCGAACCCTCGATGACACGTTTTATTATGTCGCTTGACGAGGCGGTTGACCTTGTACTTTTTGCATTTGAAAACGGTGTTTCCGGTGATATTCTCGTGCAAAAGGCTCCTGCATGTACGATACAGACGTTAGCCGAAGCGGTAACCGATTTGTTCGGTGGTAAAAAAGAGGATATACGAATCATCGGCATCCGCCATGGCGAAAAAATGTACGAAACTCTTCTTACAAACGAGGAGTGCGCGAATGCGGTGGATCTCGGCGACTTTTACAGAGTTCCTTCCGACAAGCGCGGACTTAACTATGATAAGTATTTCAAGCAGGGAGATACCGAACGTAACACTCTTACCGAATTCAATTCCAACAATACCGACCTGCTCACCGTCACACAAGTTAAAGAAAAACTTCTTTCTTTGCAGTATATTCGCGACGAGCTGGAGAATTTGCAGTAATGGATAAGGAATTAGCTTTTATTCTTTCTCTTGTCAGAAGTGCATTTGACGGCTCGTCTGTTGACCTGCCTTCCGACACGGACTGGCAAAAAGTATTTACCATAGGTAAGACGTACCGTCTGTTGCCGATTATTTCGGTGGGGATTTCCAATTCAAATATTACGCTTCCAGATGACGTACAAAGTGCCTTTGACAGTTATCTTTTAAGCAATTTT
Source organism: Clostridia bacterium (assembly GCA_017547395.1). Next base: position 2,034 of record JAFYPS010000108.1, on the reverse strand, counting down.
GTTCAGGATCAAAGTCAAAATATGGCACTCACGTCATTAGAAACAGCTTTCGATAAAAACGGAATAGAGTATATGCCTATAAAAGGTGTGATTTTGAAAAAACTCTATCCGTCGAGCGAATTCAGACCGATGGGTGACGCGGATATACTGATAAAGATGGAGCAGCGTGAGAAGGTTGACGGTCTGATGTACGATTGCGGCTTTAGTTATTGCTATGAGTCGCCGCATGAATTGGTATACAAGAAAAAAGGCGTTTGCATCGAGCTTCACAAACATATAATTCCGCCGTATAACAAGGATTACTACAGTTATTTCGGAGACGGTTGGAAGCTTGCACGTAAGGACAGCGGAACAAGATATTTACTCAGCGATAACGATCATTATATCTTCGCGGTTACGCATCTTGCAAAGCATTATCGTGACGGAGGAGTGGGACCTATCCATCTTCTGGATTTGTGGATAATGCAGAATAAAACTCATATTGATGCCGATTGTGTTGACGCGGAGCTTGGTAAGCTCGGGCTTGGCGTGTTCCATAAGAACGTGCTGGATACCGTTTCGGTGTGGTTTGGTAAACGTGAGGGAACTGAACTTACAGAGTTTATTACGAACAGAGTTTTTAATAGCGGAAACTTCGGTACCAAGGAAAGCAGAGCCTTGGCTTCTGCGACGAAAACGTCAAAATCAACGTCGCTTAAAGGCATAGGCTATAAAAGAGCGGTGCGTCGCTTGTTCCCGAAAGTCAGCGAGCTTGAACTCGGTTATCCTATACTTAAAAAATGCCCTCTGTTACTTCCGTTTTGCTGGTGCCATCGCTTTGTAAAAACGCTCATATTCAGACGCGAAAAGCTTTCCCGCCGCTTAGACGAAATAAAGAACACAACCGAGGAAAAGGTTGCGGCATATCAGGATGAACTCATAGCGGTAGGACTTGATTTCAACTTTAAGGAGTAATAGTATGAACGTACTCGTTACCGGAGCGGCAGGATTTGCCGGTAAAAATCTTGTTGCTGCTTTGCGCAACGTTCGGGACGGAAAAGATAAAACTCACCCCGGACTCGAAATCGGAGAAATATATCTTTATGATATAGATACAGATCCGGGTCTGCTTGATACGTATTGTGAAAAGGCGGATTTTGTCTTTCATTTTGCGGGAGTAAACCGCCCGAATGATCCTGCTCAGTTTATGGAGGGAAATTTCGGATTTTCATCGAAGCTTCTCGACACGCTTAAAAAGCATAATAATACTTGTCCCGTGGTTTTGTCATCTTCGATTCAGGCAACGCTTATCGGACGTTATGACAGCGACTACGGGAGAAGCAAAAAAGCCGGAGAGAAACTGTTTTTTGATTATGAAAAAGAAACAGGTGCCAAGGTTCTTGTATACCGTTTCCCGAATCTTTTTGGCAAGTGGTGCAGACCTAATTACAACAGCGCAGTCGCCACATTCTGTTACAATATTGCAAACGACCTTGAGATAATAGTCAGCGACAGAGCGGTGCAGCTTGAACTTCTCTACATAGATGATCTTGTTGACGAAATGTTTTCCGCACTTTGCGGAGAAGAGCATCATTGTGAGTTTGACGGCATCGATACTGTTTTGACAGACGACGGCATATTTTGTGCTGCGCCTACAACCCACAAGGTAACGCTTGGCGAAATAGTTGACCTTCTTGAAACGTTCAGGATGCAGCCTGGTACGCTTTTGATGCCGGAAATACCGGATGATTCCTTTGCAAAAAAGCTTTATTCTACCTATTTGTCTTATTTGCCTAAAGAAAAAGTATCTTTCCCGCTTAAAATGAACGTTGATGCGCGCGGTAGTTTTACAGAACTTCTCCGTACTGAAAAATGCGGTCAGTTCAGTGTTAATATTTCAAAACCCGGGATAACAAAAGGACAGCATTGGCACAACACTAAGTGGGAGCTCTTTATTGTTGTCGCCGGAAAAGGACTTATTCAACAACGCAAGATAGGAACTGACGAAGTGCTTAACTTTGAAGTCAGCGGAGAGAAAATAGAGGCGGTACATAT
>JAFYPS010000107.1 GCA_017547395.1 Clostridia bacterium | reverse complement strand
GTATGATGACGGTGGAAAGCAGATGCTTGGACTTAAAGCAAAGGACAAGGATGGAGAAAAGCAGTATTTGCGCACTCCCGCGGGCAGACTTTACGACGGACTTTTTCTTTTTGAAAGGTACAAAAAGGACGGTGTTGACGGCGTAGAGCTTACCAATATGCTTCCGCTTGAAGACTATATCGCAGGCGTTGTTCCTTACGAAATAAGTCCCGATTGGCATATTGAAGCGCTTAAAGCATTTGCAATAACCGTGCGCGGCTACACCGTAAACAACTTCAACCGACACTTCAGTTCCTATGGCTTCGACATATGCAACACCACTCACTGTCAGGTTTACCGCGGTATAGGAAGTGCAAACGAAGCGGTTTATAAGGCGGTAAAGGACACCGAGGGAATGGTGCTGACCGACGGCGAAAAGATTGCAACAACGTACTATTCGTCTTCTACGGGCGGATATACCGCATCGTCAAAAGACACTTGGGGCGGGAGCGACTCTTTGTATCTTGTTCCGACGTACACGCCTTGGGAGAGATATTCCGAACATAATAACGGTCTTTGGGAGAGTCAGGTGAGCGGAAGTGAGCTTGCCGAGTATCTTCGTTCAAAAGGCTACAGTATTAGAGGCGACGTTGTTGACATCGAGATTACCGATTACTCTGGTGACGGTACGTACGTATATTCGCTGACTTACACAAGTTCTGCGGGAGATAAACTTGTGATTTCCCGATGCGATAAGGTCAGAACTTCCATATCAAAATATGTGAGAAGTGCAAATTTTGTTGTAGGAAAGGGAACACTTACTTATAGTTACGACGACGTTGTCAGCATAGATTTTGATTCTACCTACAGCTTTACAAACGGCAACTATGTGAAATCCGATAGCGAAGCACCTAAAAAGGTGCTTACCGCGAACGGAGTTCTCGCACTTGAAGAAAACAGAGTTTATAAAGAAAGTGCAGATGGCACGAGTCGCGAAAGACTTGATGAAAACTATATTGCAAACGGTGGCAGCGGATTTTATCACGATTTTAATGCTACACCGGGCGTAACCCTGCTTCGCCGTACAAAGACGGTTGTTGCCGACGATGAAAATACGATTATCTTTGCGGGTAAGGGATGGGGACACGGTGTAGGAATCAGCCAATACGGAACGCTTGACCTTGCAAACGCGGGTGCTTCTGCCGAGCAGATATTGAATCTTTATTTTCCCGAGCTTTATATAATCGATCGCAGAGGAGAACGTGCTCCCGAAGAAACTGCGGAACCCGAAGAAACTACGGAACCCGAAGAAACCTCGGAGCCTGAAGAAACCTCCGTACCTGAAGAAACCGAAGAGCCTGAAGAAACCTCCGTACCTGAAGAAACCGAAGAGCCTGAGGAGACCGAAGCGACGGTAAAAAGCGGCACAACTTCAAAAGTTAATAACAGATTTCAAAAAAAATAAAAATTCCGTGAGGATTTTTATAAATTGATGCGACTAAACGTTGTAAAAAAATGAAAGGAATATTTTTAACATGAAAAGAATTCTTACTTTAGCACTTACCGCGCTCCTTCTCGTAAGCCTTGTTGCTTGCGGCGGCGCAAAGACAAACGACATCACTCCCGAAGTAGATGCTGCTACCGTTGGCGGTCAGCATTGGGCAAAGTTCGTTTCCGAACTTGAAGCAAATCCTGCAGCAACCGCTGAGGAACTCGCAAACGCTCTTATCGGCCTTGAAATCAATCAGTTTATGGGTATGGCAATGCCCGTAGAAGTTGGCGCTGAGTATTTCCCCGGATTTGACAATTATGTTATTACCGGTTACGAGGCTTGCGCAAACTTTATGCCTATGATCGGTTCTATCGCATACGTAGGCTACGTTTTTGACCTTGCTGAAGACGCTGATGCTAATGCATTTGTTCAGGCTCTCACCGACAACGCAAACCCCCGCTGGAACATCTGTGTTTCGGCTGAGCAGACTGTTGTAGGTACTAAGGGAGACAAGGTATTCTTCATTATGTGCCCCTCTACCTACGATATGGGCGGCGAAGACGCAGGAATGGCTCTTTAATAGTCAAGGATAATTACTTAGAACAAAAACGGCATTGTACATAAATCAATGCCGTTTTTTTAACGAAAGGATATATAATGCTTTTTTCGAGTATTCCGTTTCTGTTTTATTTTTTAGTCGTAGTTCTTGCACTATACTTTGCCGTTCCGTTTAAGTATAAAAACCTCGTTCTTCTTCTGACAAGCTTGTTTTTCTATGCATACGGTGAGCCGATATACGTGCTGCTTATGCTTTTTTCCTGCCTCTCAAGCTTTATTCACGGTATTTTAATTAATAAATACCGCGGCACGAAGTGGTCACGGATATGGCTTATATCTTCGGTTACGACGAGTATGCTTTTGCTCGGCTTTTTCAAGTATTCCGATTTCTTTATTTATAATGTAAACTCTATCTTTAAATCGGATATTGCACTTCTCGGAATAGCACTTCCTATAGGCATCAGCTTTTTTACATTCCAGACTCTCAGTTATACAATTGACGTATATCGCGGAGATGCAAAGGTGCAAAAGAGCTTTGTGCGCCTTGCAACGTACGTGGCGCTTTTTCCTCAGCTTATAGCGGGACCTATTGTACGCTATACTACAGTTGAGGAGGATTTGTCAGAGCGCACTCATTCTTTTGATAAGTTCGGTGAGGGCGCAACAAGATTTGTTCTTGGACTTGCAAAGAAGGTGCTTATCGCAAACGTGCTTTACGAGTTCTGCGAAACCTTCCGTGCCTCGGGTGACAAGTCGGTAGTATTCTATTGGCTTTATGCAATAGCATTTTCACTTCATATATACTTTGACTTTTCAGGCTACAGTGATATGGCAATAGGTCTTGGAAAGATATTCGGTTTCCGATTCCTTGAGAACTTCAACTACCCTTATATTTCACGGAGTGTTGCAGAATTCTGGAGAAGATGGCATATGTCGCTCGGAAGCTGGTTCCGCGACTATGTGTATATCCCGCTCGGCGGTAACCGTGTTTCTCCGGCGCGTTGGTTCTTCAATACGCTTGTTGTATGGCTTTTCACAGGCTTCTGGCACGGCGCAGCGTGGACTTTTATCATCTGGGGACTTTATTTTGCGGCATTTTTGCTGCTTGAGAAGTTCTTTCTTGCAAAGCTTTTTGAAAAAATTCCGCGCGTTTTCTCTCATATTTACGTGCTTTTGGCAGTAGCAATAAGTTTTGTTGTATTCAACGCAGCTGATATGACCGAGGCGATAAACGATATTGGCGGTATGTTCGGCGCACTCGATATTCCGCTTTGGTCAAAGGAAACTGCATATTATCTTTCAAGCTATGCAGTACTCTTTGTTGTTGCAATTTTCGGAGCAACTCCCGCGGCGAAGAATGCTGTGCTTAAACTTAAAGAAAAAAAGGCAGTTTGTGCCGCTATAGACGTTTTAGAGCCGATAGTTGACGTAGTGTTGCTCGTTCTTATTACCGCTTGCCTTGTGAACGGCTCGTTTAATCCGTTCCTTTACTTCAGATTTTAAGGAGGTAGAAAAGTGAAAATTAAGAATATTGTTGTCACAGTAGTTTTCTGTCTCTTTATCACGTTATTTTTTCTGCTTTCGGTTTTTCATACGCCGATAGATGTTTCCGAGAGCGAACGCCGTCCTCTTGCGCAGGCACCCGAACTTTCGCTGCAGGGAATAATAAACGGCAGTGTTATGGAGGAAATCGAGGACTTCACAGCCGATCAGTTTCCGTTTCGCGATTCTTTTCGCAAACTTTACACCTGGTACCGTATGAACGTTATGCAGCTTAAGGATACAAACGACCTTGCCTTTGAAGACGGATATATTGCCAAGGTTGAGAGCGGACTTAACGAAAAGTCGATAGAAAAGGTGCTTAAGGCATTTAATTATATCTATGAGAATTATCTTAAGGACAACGGCGGAAAGACCTATCTTTCGATTATACCCGACAAAAACTATTTCTTTTCTAAGGAATACGGATATATCTCGATGGACTATGACAGACTTGTAAAGGAAATAACCGAGGGACTTCCTGCGGCAGAGTATATTGACATTTTCGGTACGCTTGAGCTTGAGGATTATTACAAGACAGACACACACTGGAGTCAGGACAAGATACTTCTGGTTGCTGAAACTCTGGCACAAAGACTTGGCGTAGGCGGTAACTTTGCAGAAGGCGGATACGAAAAGAATTCACTTTATCCGTTCTACGGTGTGTATCACGGTCAGTCTGCGCTCGACCTGCCGCCTGAAACTATCTATTATCTTACGAACGACGTTCTTGATAAGTGTACTGTTTTTGATTATGAAACCGGAGAAACAACGGGTCTTTATACAATCAAGAATTTCGACTCGAAAGAGCCGTACGATATTTTTCTCGGCGGCACAAAGGCGATGCTTCGAATTGACAACCCCTTGGTGACCGAGAAAAAGGAACTCGTTGTATTCCGAGATTCGTTCGGATCAAGTCTTCTTCCGTTGCTTAGTGAAGGTTATAGCAGTATTTACGTTGTTGACATCCGTTATATCAGCGCGGGTATGCTTGAAAGTTATATCAATTTTGAAAAGGTTGATGCACTCTTCCTTTATAGCACGCTTATCTTGAACAGCAATCCTTCATTCAAATAAAAAAACGGACTCGTTTGAGTCCGTTTTTGTTTACAATGATATACTGATGTGATATAATTGCAAAAGTAAACATTGGAGTGAATCAGCAAAATGAAAATGAAAGCCGAAGAAATGTATGCCACGATGAATCCGTGGCGACTGTTTTTTACAATTGCCTTGCCGGGTATGGTAAGTATGTTCGCTATGTCGCTATATAGCGTTGCCGAGGGAATGTTCATCGGAAAAACGCTTGGCGAAAGTGCTTTTGCGGCAATAAATATAGCGTTTCCGCTTGTTATGATAAACTTTTCTCTTGCAGACCTTATCGGAGTCGGCGCATCAGCACCTAT
>JAFYPS010000013.1 GCA_017547395.1 Clostridia bacterium | reverse complement strand
TGTAAAGATTCAATGTGCCGTCGATCTCATCCTTAAGGAATGACTCCTCGACATTGATATCCTCAAGTTCAGTTGTGAAGGTTGTATGACGGCAGTGGTCAGACCAATATGTATCAATCATACGAATTTCCGTAATGGTAGGATCGCGATGCTCGCTCTTGAAATAATTCTGACAAAAAGCAATGTCTGCCGTATCCATTGCAAGGCCATACTCTCTTACAAAAGCAGCAAGACCCGCTTCGTCAAGAGAAGTGAATCCGTCAAGAGTTTTAACCTCGGTTGGAACGGTGTAGTTCATTGCAAGCGTCTGAGGCAAATCAAGAGTTGCTTCTCTTGCTTCAACGGGATTAATAACGTACTTTTTAATCTCGGAAATCTGAGATTCGCTAAGTTGGCCATAAAGCGCATAAACCTTTGCGGTACGCACTATCGGACGCTCACCCTGAGAAATAATCTGGATACATTGTGCAGCAGAATCTGCGCGCTGGTCAAACTGACCGGGAAGGTACTCCACTGCAAAAACTTCTGCTTCGCCAAGATCAACCTCTTTTGTTGCAATATCGAGCTGGGGCTCGGCAAAAACAGTTTTTGTAGCATAGTCAAAAAGCTCTTCTGTGATGTTCTCGGCATCATAACGATTGATGATGCGAACGTCGGTAAGCGTGTTTATGCCAAGCAAAGAACGTGCATCGGAAAGAAGCGATTTAGCTTCGTTAGCAAGTTCTTTTTTCTTTTCAACAAATATTCTATATACCATTTCAGTCCTCCGTAGCTTTGAGTGCTCTTGCACCAATGTCATGGCGGTAAAATGCGTTTTCAAAAGTGATGTTCTCTACAAGAGAATATGCGTCTTTAACCGCATTTGCAAGAGTGTCAGCAGTTGCAGTTGCTCCAAGAACTCGACCACCGAAGGTAACGAGTTTTCCGCCTGTAAGTGCTGCACCGGCAACGTATACCTTATCAGAAATATCATCGGGAATTGTTATTTCAAAGCCTTTTTCATATGCAGTAGGATATCCCTTAGAAGCCATTACAACACAGCAAGCGTGCTTGTCAGCAAACTTAACGTCAACTTCGGAAAGTTTTTCCTCCGTAACAGCTTGCATAATTGTAAGAAGGTCACTTTCAAGCAAAGGAAGTACAACCTGAGTTTCGGGATCACCAAAACGGCAATTATACTCTATAACCTTAGGACCGTTTTCCGTAATCATAAGACCAAAGTAGAGACAACCTTTAAAGCATCTTCCCTCTTTATTCATGGCATCAACCGTAGGCAAAAATATAGTCTTCATACATACTTCGGCGACACTGTCAGTGTAGTAAGGGTTAGGCGCAACAGTACCCATTCCGCCTGTATTAAGTCCCGTATCATTATCGCCTGCACGCTTATGGTCCATAGAAGAAACCATAGGAACAACAGTCTTACCATCTGTGAATGCAAGAACAGAAACTTCAGGTCCGGTTAAAAATTCTTCAATAACAACTCTGCTTCCGCTTTCTCCGAACACCTTATCCTGCATCATAGACTTAACAGCATCAATGGCCTCTTCGCGGGTCATTGCAATAACAACACCCTTGCCAAGCGCAAGACCGTCAGCCTTGATTACAGTCGGAATCGGAGCGTTTTCAAGATATTTAAGCGCGGCTTCCATTTCTGTAAAAACCTCATATGTAGCAGTAGGAATACCGTACTTCTTCATAAGATTCTTAGAGAAGACCTTACTTCCCTCAATAATTGCCGCGTTTGCTCTCGGTCCAAAGCAAGGAATACCCTTTTCCTCAAGCGCATCAACCGCGCCAAGAACAAGAGGGTCATCCGGTGCAACAACCGCATAGTCAACAGAATTATCAACAGCAAAAGCTACGATTTTTTCAATATCCTTGGCGCCGATATTTACGCAGGTTGCATCTCTTGCAATACCACCGTTACCGGGAAGAGCGAAAATCTCGGTAACGAGCTTGTTTTCTTTGATTTTTTTGATGATGGCATGCTCTCTTCCGCCGCCACCCACAACTAAAACTTTCATTAAGCCTCCAAAATTAATGATGGAAAAGACGCATCTTTGTAAATGCCATTGTCATACCGTACTTGTTGCAGCATTCAATTACGACATCGTCACGAATAGATCCACCGGGCTCTGCAATATACTTAACGCCACTGCGCTTTGCACGCTCAATATTGTCGCTGAACGGGAAAAATGCATCAGAGCCGAGTGCAACTCCGTCAATTGTATCAAGATAAGCACGGATTTCAGCATCGGTTAAAGGTTCAGGCTGCTTTGTAAAGTACTTTTGCCAATTACCGTCTGCACAAACATCCTCTTCATTACGATTAATATAGCCGTCAATAACGTTATCTCTGTCGGGGCGTCCGATAGTATCCTTAAAAGGAAGTGCAAGCACCTTTTCGTGCTGACGGAGGAACCATGTGTCTGCCTTTGTTCCCGCAAGACGTGTACAATGAATTCTCGACTGCTGGCCTGCGCCAACGCCGATAGCCTGGCCGTCAACCGCGTAGCAAACGGAATTTGACTGAGTATACTTAAGGGTGATAAGTGCAATAATGAGGTCACGAACAGCGCTTTCAGGCATATCTTTGCTTTCTGTAACGATATCAGAAAGAAGCTCTCGATTAATCTCAAAATTATTTCTTCCCTGCTCAAACGTAATGCCGTACACCTGCTTATGCTCAATCGGAGCAGGAACGTAGTTAGGGTCAATCTTTACTATATTATAGTTGCCGTTTCTCTTTGTTTTGAGAATTTCAAGCGCTTCAGGTTCATAACCGGGAGCTATTATACCGTCTGAAACCTCGCGCTTAATAAGTTTTGCGGTAGTAACGTCACAAACGTCGGAGAGGGCTACCCAGTCACCAAAAGAGCACATACGGTCTGTTCCTCTCGCTCTTGCATATGCGCATGCAAGAGGCGATGCATCAAGGTCTTCAATATCGTCAACGAAGCATGCCTTCTTGAGTTTGTCAGAAAGCGGAACACCAACAGCAGCAGAGGTAGGGCTGACGTGCTTAAAAGAAGTAACTGCAGGAAGTCCGAGTGCTTCTTTGAGTTCTTTTACAAGCTGCCAGCTATTGAATGCATCAAGAAAGTTGATAAAACCGGGTCTGCCACAAAGAATTTCAATAGGAAGCTCACTTCCGTCATGCATAAAAATTTTTGCAGGTTTCTGGTTGGGGTTACATCCGTATTTAAGTTCAAATTCTTTCATTTTGGCTCCTCACACATTCTTGTTTACAATTCTTGTTTCAGTTTCGCCGCTATCTATGTCAATATATCTTACAAAGAGAGAAACTTTGTTGTCCTCATTGAGATTCGTCCAAATCAAATCGGTAAGCGCATCAATGTCTACATCGGGGAGCTCAAGAGTTTTAGGCTCTCCCTCGAAAGACGACAGCGGATTTCCGTCGCAATTATACGTGTGAATAAACTTTGCCTTGCCTGCAAGCGGGTTGGAATAAGCGTATGTAAATCTTTCACACGAGCTGTCATCTCCCTCAGCGCTTTTAAGGATGGACATTGCAAAATTCATATCAGAATTTTCACAATGAATTATTCCGGAAATTCTGGGAGTGAAGTTAGGCTTATCATCCTCAAATTCTCGGGTTCTGAGAGCCTGTTCAAAGGTCATCTGTTTATCCATAAGATCATAAATCGTGTCAGTCTGATCACCGTTAGTGACAATAGTCTTATTGCCAAGAACTCGTACAGGATAATAGATAATGAGATGAGGGTCAACCATTTTGGCTTCGTCAAATGCCTTGGTACGCATAGCATCCCCCTCGGGAACGAACACACGGTTACGGCTGTTTTCGCTTCTTCCCATAATGAAATAAGCAGTTACCGCCTTTTTACCGTCAGCGCTCTTACCTATAATAATGCCTCTGCCGTGATATGCAAGAGAATTAAGCTCATTTGCAATGGATGAAATCTTCATTTTATTCTCCTTTGATATAAACTTTATTATTAACAACAGTTATCTTATCTTCGCAAAAAAGACGGACAGCTTTAGGGAGAATTATCCACTCGGCTTCTTCCATTATTCTTTTTTGAAGTATCTCGGGGGTGTCGTCCTGCTTTACTTCTACCGCCTTTTGTAACACAATAGGACCTGCATCGCATTCAGGAGTAACGATATGAACAGTAGCACCGGAAAGTTTGACACCCTTTTCAAGTGCTGCCTCGTGAACATAAAGACCGTAAAATCCCTTACCGCAGAAAGAAGGAATCAACGCGGGATGAACGTTTAAAATCCTATTCGGGAAACGTTCATACACCTGTTCGTCAATAATGGTCAAAAATCCTGCGAGAACTACAAGGTCAATATTTGCATTTTCAAGTGTGTCAGCGAGAGCTTTCGAATAATCCGAAATGTTTGCATATTCCTTACGCGAAAGAACCAAAGCCTCTATTCCGTTACTCTTTGCCCTTTCTAACGCATAAACATCGGTTTTTGAAGAAATAACAAGCGAAATTTCACCGCTGCCAAGCTCACCACGCTTTTCTGCGTCAATCAGAGCCTGGAGGTTTGTTCCGCCGCCCGAAACCAAAACAGCAATTCTTTTATTTTCAGTACACATCAGCAAAGAACCACTCCGTCATCACCGCTGATTATTTCACCGATAACATATGCATCCTCGCCATTTGCTCGAAGAATCTCAAGTGCAGTATCAACCTCGTTTGCAGGAACCACAATGCTCATACCAACACCCATATTATAGGTATTATACATATCGCGTTCGGGAATATTTCCGGTCTTTGCAATAAGATCAAAAATCGGAAGTACCTTTACTGCAGACTTGTCAATCTTCGCGGTAAGTCCTTTGGGAACAGAACGCGGAATGTTTTCATAAAATCCGCCGCCGGTGATATGACTGATACCTTTTACAGTTACCTTTTCAAGAAGCGCGAGCACGCTTTTTACATAAATTTTCGTGGGAGTAAGCAATGTTTCCGCAATACTCTTTCCACAAAGTGCATCGCAAGGATCGTAAAGCGAAGCGGGATTATTATCAATATCAAAAACTTTACGTACAAGTGAAAAACCGTTAGAATGTACACCGCTCGATGCGAGAGCAATGACAACGTCGCCTTCTGACATCTTTGTATTGTCAAGGATTTTCTTCTTATCAACGATACCTACGGCAAATCCGGCAAGGTCATAATCTTCCACAGGCATCATACCGGGATGCTCAGCAGTTTCACCGCCTATAAGAGCAGCACCCGACTGAACACAACCTTCGGCTACACCGCCAACGATTGCAGCTATCTTTTCAGGTACGTTCTTGCCACAAGCAATATAGTCAAGGAAAAACAGAGGCTTCGCTCCGACACAAATAATATCATTCACACACATTGCAACAGCATCGATACCAATCGTGTCGTGCTTATCCATAAGAATAGCAAGTTTAACCTTGGTGCCACAACCGTCTGTGCCGGAAACAAGTACAGGTTCTTCCATTCCTGCAACAGGCAGACCGAAGCATCCGCCAAATCCGCCTACATCATCAAGGCTTCCTTCGTTTTTCGTGCGTGCGATATGCTGCTTCATAAGCTCAACGGCTTTATATCCAGCAACTATATCCACACCGGCTGCAGCGTAACTATCAGATTTTGACTTATTAATCATTTTTCTTATTCCTTTCCGTTCCAGCAATATGTACAAAGTTTGCAAGGCTCAATTCCAATAGCATCAATAATACCTTCAAGCGACTGAAATTCAAGTGACGCAAAATTAAACTTTTCACAAATAGTAACTCTCAACTTCTTTCCGCGTTCGGTAGAAGCATCTCTATATTCGTCAATGTGCTTAAATCCTTCTTCGCCTTCAAGTTCCATAATTACTCTGCGAGCGATAAGTTCCATCTCATTTGTAGCGCGAGAAAAATTAAGATATTTGCAACTATACATAATAGG
>JAFYPS010000106.1 GCA_017547395.1 Clostridia bacterium | reverse complement strand
CAGAAAAACATTCCGGCAGTGTTACTAAATATGCTACGTGGGGCTTGTTTTTGTTCGTAGCGATACCGCTTCCGGGCACAGGTGCGTGGACGGGTTCACTAATTGCCGCTCTTCTTGATATGCGTATGAAAAAGGCTCTTCCTTCTGTTTGTGGGGGAGTAATTGTAGCCGGACTGCTTGTTAGCGCGATATCTTTTGGCTTTTTGAGTTTTCTTGACTTTTTATTATAACAAATCATTATCGAAAAATTAAAAAAACTATTGCATTATGTCACAACCTGTGTTAGAATACAGACGTCAAATTAATATTTTCTTATCAAGAGTGGCGGAGGGACTGGCCCTGTGAAGCCCGGCAACCTACAGTATGTAAGGTGCTAAATCCTGAGAGATGAGATTTTTCGCCCTCGGGATGCCGAGGGCGTTTTTTCGTCAAAAGGAGGATTTTTATGAGCAAATACTTATTTACTTCCGAATCTGTTACCGAGGGACATCCCGATAAAATCTGTGACAAAATTTCCGATTCTATTCTGGATGCTATTCTTGAGCAGGACCCTAATTCCCGTGTAGCGTGTGAAACGTTTGCTACTACAGGTATTATTTCTATAATGGGTGAAGTAACTACTAATGCAATCATTGATGTTGCAGAAATTGCAAGAGAAACTGTTCGCGAAATCGGTTATGATAATGCCGAATACGGCTTTGACTGCAATACTTGTGCTGTAATCAGCTCTCTTCACAAGCAGTCGCCTGATATTGCACTTGGCGTTGACAAATGCGCTGAGGCAAAGGCCGGCGAGCAGAGTGACGGACTTGATACAGGCGCTGGTGACCAGGGACTTATGTTCGGATATGCTTGCGACGAAACTAAAGAACTTATGCCGCTTCCTATTTCACTTTCTCACAAATTGGCACTTCGTCTTACTGAAGTTAGAAAGAATGGAATGCTTGCTTACCTTCGTCCGGACGGCAAAACTCAGGTCACGGTTGAATATGAAGACGGCGTTCCCACAAGAGTTGATGCTGTGGTTGTTTCTTCTCAGCATAGTGCAGACGTGGCTCTTGAACAGATTCGTGAGGATGTTATAAAGAATGTTATAACTCCCATTATCCCTTCCGAAATGATGGATGCTGATACAAAGATTTATGTAAATCCTACCGGCAGATTCGTTGTTGGTGGGCCTATGGGCGATACCGGACTTACCGGCAGAAAGATAATAGTTGATACCTACGGCGGATATTCGCGCCATGGCGGCGGAGCATTTTCCGGTAAAGACCCGACCAAGGTTGACCGCAGTGCTTCTTATGCTGCGAGATATATGGCCAAAAATATAGTAGCTGCCGGCCTTGCTAAGAAGTGTGAAGTACAGCTTGCTTATGCTATTGGTGTAGCAAAGCCCGTATCTGTAATGGTAGACACCTTTGGCACGGGAATTGCTTCTGATGAGAAGATTTCCGAAGCCATTTGTAAACTTGTAGACCTTCGTCCCGCGGCGATTATCAAGAGATTTGACCTTCGCCGTCCAATTTACAAGCAGGTAGCTGCATATGGACATATGGGCAGAGAAGATCTTGATATTTCTTGGGAAAAGACAGATATAGCAGCGCAGCTTAAAGAATTAGTAAAATAAAAATTTACCCCGGTTACAATGTTTTCATATATTGTAACTGGGGTGATTTTCGTGTATAATAGTTTTATAATACTTGTTTGCATTTTTGCAGTATACGGTGCTTACTCAATGTTGCGCGAATTGTTTTTTTCAATATCAAAAGATAGAGTTTTCTACATTGCAGTAAAGGTTTCGGAATGCGATGATATTAATGAATCGCTCTGCGATGCGGAGTATGCTGCTGCAAAACACAGACGTTTTAATGTTCATCCAATAGTTCTTTGTGATACGGAGTGCGCGGATGGCTATAAAAAATACGGTTTTGATGTATATATAAAATCGGGAAAGGAGAGTTGAATGGCACAGGAGAATCAAATAAAAGGAAGCGTTGAAGCGGTTGTATTTCGCAACGAAAGTAACGGCTATACAATTCTTGAAGTATATTCTGAAGATACACACACAGTCACTACAGTTGTTGGAACGTTTCCGTTTGTTGGCGAAGGTGAGAGTATTGTTGTAGGCGGAGAATGGGTGTTTCATAGTGAATATGGAAAGCAATTTCGTGCTACAAGTTTTGAAAAAGTAGTGCCTAAAGACTCTTCTTCAATTTTGAAATATCTTTCATCCGGAATTATCAAGGGTATCGGACCTAAAACTGCACAAAAAATAGTTGAAAAATATGGCGAAGACTCGCTAACTGTTATGTCTAACCATCCTGAGTGGCTTGCCGATTTCAAAGGAATTTCTTCTCGAAAAGCGGTAGAAATCAGCGAGCAAGTTAGAAAACAAACAACTTTTTATAACCTTTTTGACTTTTGTCGTGACGTTCTTCCGATGCCTGTTGTGCTGCGCTTGTACAACGCTCTTGGTGATGATGCAATTAATAAATTAAAGGCAGATCCATATAATTTTTGCGGCGAAATCAACGGATATACTTTTATGGCGGCTGACGCTATAGCAAAAGAAAACGGCTATGCTCCCGAGGGACGAGAGCGTATATATGCTGCTACGCTTCAGATATTGAAACGCGCAGCAGAAACCGGTGGGCATAGTTGTTTGCCTGTTAAAAGTGTAATTTCCGAGGTGTCTGAACTTATAGACCTTGAACCCAAGATTGTTGCAGAAGCGGAAAAAGAATTTGCTCTTAGCGGTGAAATAGGATATCTTCATCGCGACGGCGGATCACTTTTATACATACCTGAATATCTGAGTGTTGAGCGGGGCATAGCGGGTATGCTTGTTTCTCTTGACAAAAAATGTATACGATATGATTTTTCTGATATCGAACCTATGGTTCGTCGTGTTGAGGTCGAAAACGGTATTTCATTCGCTGCGGAGCAGCGCAAAGCGATATTTGAGGCTTCGCGCAGCGGAGTAATGCTTATTACCGGTGGGCCCGGAACCGGAAAAACAACAATTATAAAGGCTCTTATACGGATATATAAGAGTATGGGGTGCGACATAGCACTTGCGGCCCCGACCGGACGTGCGGCTAAAAGAATGAGCGAGGCTACTTCTCACGAGGCAAAGACGCTGCATCGCCTGCTTGAAGTTGAGTTCAGGAGCGATGACGATGAGCGCGCGGTTTTTGTGCGCAATGAACGCAATATGCTTGATGAAGACATAATAATCGTTGACGAAGTATCAATGCTGGATATGTTTTTGCTTTACTCGTTATTACGAGCTATAAGACCCGGAGCAAGGCTTGTGCTTATAGGTGACTGCGATCAGCTTCCTAGCGTTGGAGCGGGGAACATTTTACGCGATTTACTAGAAAGCGAAGTCTTTAATACCGTAAGGCTTACAGAGGTGTTCAGGCAGGAAAATGAAAGCCTGATTGTTACAAATGCTCATAGAATCAACAATGGTGAAGCACCTAT
>JAFYPS010000105.1 GCA_017547395.1 Clostridia bacterium | reverse complement strand
TTTCTTTGCAAAGGTACCGCCGGTTATTTTCATCGTTAAAAGGCAATTATATTTCGGTGTATCTTGTCTGCTCATAGAACCGCGGCGGTGAATTCCGAAGACGTTACCCGCAAAGGTTCCGCCCGATATCTCAAATACCACAACGCCCTCACAGTCATTCATACCGATTGCAGACGTAGCATTTACTCCCGTATCGGTAAATTCGCCTCCGCTTATCTTGATATTAACAAGATAAGCCGAGTTCTCTTCGGGATGCTTAATAGTACCTACGGGAGATTTGGCAGAGCCGCGCATATTTCCTCCGCGAATAAGCGCCCAACGTCCGCTTGCAACACTTAGTGTGAAGTCATTGTGGCAGGAAACGTCCTCAGGCTCAAGGGCATCGCACGCAATACGGTAGCCACCGTTAATCGCAAGGTCATAGTCGCCCGTGCAGTTAACTCCCTCTCCGATTGTAAGGTTGTTATACTGTGCAGTTATCGCCTGACCGCTGACTTCTACCTTGAAATCGATGTTCTCAAAAGCAAGATCGCTGAAAAGCACAATTCCCGCTTTTATAGTCATATATGCTCTTTTTGTTTCTCTGTAGTCGACGCCGTCATAAACGCTGGTTATGGTGACGGGTTCATTACACTCGGCAAGGAACGAAGCCTTGACTGTAAGCGGCGCACATACTACTACGGTACCGCCCGTTTCACGGAGCATCGCAACCGCAAGTCCGAGTGTATCTACGGGAGTTTCGGGTGTTTTGCCGTCGTTTGTCTTTCTGCCTCTGCCGGAAACAAAAACAACGTTACCCTCTGCTTTGGGAAGAGTGGGAAGTTCATTTTTATGTCCGAAAACCTCGTTATAAAAGTTAACGGCAAGCGCGGGATACGACGTATCGGTAGGATGCACCATATCGTTGTAATAAAGCTCTACGCGGTAATAATCGCGGAGCTTTTCACCTGTTTCAACAACGGGAAGCCCCATCTCATCCGCTACCTTGCGGATAAGGCGAGGAAGCACGGTTTCGGTTCCCTGATTCGTCTGGAACGAGTTAACCGCTGTTATCATAGTGGAAAGGTAAACCTCAGGCTTGCTTTCAAGGTTTACAATATCTTCAACAAGCGCTTTATACGCTGCCGTAAAGTCTTTGGTTGCCGCAGACTCGGTCATACTTCTTGCATCGTTTGTTCCGAGCATAACTATAACAACATCCGGGGCCGAATTCATAAGCGTCTGGTAAGCGGCGGTGTTTGGATACCATAGTTCCGGGGTGTCCTTTTTTACATTGAATGCGGAATCAAGGTTCATAACGTATGAAGCGGATTTGCCGCAATTTACCACCTTAAAGCCGCGTCCGAGCAACTTTTGAAGCTGCGCGGGATAGCTGAACTTCGTCTTATCCGAAGAAGAATAGCCTTCGGTAATACTGTCGCCTACACAAGCAACGGTGATTATCTCTCCGTTTGCTATTCTGTTTGCATAGCCAAGCGCCTTTTCGGTTATAACGCCCGCCTCAACAAGCTTTTCCGAAACTGTTTTGCCTGTCTTTGTCTTTGAAGCAAGTGCCTTGTAACACGCATTAAATGCATCTCCTCTGAGGAAAGTTTCTCCTGGCATATCGCTCTCGGTAAGCCCTATATTTTTCGCAAATGCATACGGCTCGCTCCATACAAAATCTCCGTTTGCATCGCTGTATTCCATAGCGCGGAGCAAAAGCGTCAAAAACTGCGCCTCGCTGACGGTACTGTCGGGGCCGAATTTTGTAGCGCTGATTCCGGAGGTGATTTTATTCTCATATGCGTATCCGATGTAAGGAACCGCCCAAGCAGGAACGTCGGTAAAAGGAATATCAAAATCCCCCTCAAGTGCCACGCGCTCTGCGCCGAGAAAACGCACTATCTGAACGATAGATTCTGCGCGTGTAAGTGTATTTTCAAGCCTGAAATCACTGCCGCTGTCATCATATCCCTTTACAAGACCGAGCGAGTAAAGAGCATTGGCATTGTTCACGTCGGCATCGGCCGCAGCCGCTGCCGAAACTGCAAATAAAGTAGCAAGCATCATAACAATCGCAATAATTTTTTTCATAGTGGCCTCCTTGTGTTGGATATGAATATTTTAACATATACGGTGCAAGGTTGCAATATAAACCTGCTTTTTCTTTTCGCACTTCTTTCGATGCTCTGCATCGAGGGGTTCGATTCCTTTCTCTTCGCAAAAAAATAAAAGGAACGCCGATGCGTTCCTTTTATTTTCTGGGGTGAGCGGTGGGAATCGAACCCATGACCTCCAGGGCCACAACCTGGCGCTCTAACCAACTGAGCTACGCCCACCATAACCGAAAGAGTACCGAACTAAACCGCCCTAAGCGGAAATATTCGATGTCTTCCGTCATTGATGTTTTTGAAATGTCCCCACATTTCTGCGCCCATCACTGCCAAAATCCATTCGAATATTTCTCGCTTGGGGTGCAAGGCAGTTTTAACGGAGCGGATTTTTGCTCGGGCAATGACAAAGACCGCAGACAATATACAAATATTATCAAGGACTTTGTCGCGGAACGGGCGGAAAGGCGCCCGTTAAAACCGATTAAGTTCGATACTCTTTCGGTTCTGGCGTACCTTGGGGGACTCGAACCCTCGACCTACTGCTTAGAAGGCAGTTGCTCTATCCAACTGAGCTAAAGGTACGTGTGTGTTCGCCCGTGGCAACGTCCATTAGTATAGCAGAAAAAATTTCGGTTGTCAATATATTTTCAAAAAAATCGGCAAGAAAAATATCTTGCCGATTTTTACTTAAAAAATTATAGGCAAACACTTTGCATTTG
>JAFYPS010000104.1 GCA_017547395.1 Clostridia bacterium | reverse complement strand
CTCGGAAAACTTATCGGTAAGTTCGTCTATCTCTGAATAGTCACTGATAGACAGAGATGAAAGTGTCATTTCATCGTATCCCGAATTCGCGTACATGCATTTCGCATCGTCAAAAAGCTTGTCTACGCTCTTTTCGCGAACGGGACGGCACACCATACCCGCCTGACAGAATCGACAACCGCGGATGCATCCTCTATAAACCTCAAGCACCATCTTATCCTGAACGGTTTCAATGTACGGCATATAAGTTTTCGTAGGATAATAAACCTTGTCAAGATCCTTTATGATACGCTTGCGGATTTTCGTAGGAATATCATCGTATTCGGGAGTATACTCTTTTATAGTTCCGTCAGCATTATATGAAACAGAGTAAAGCGACGGCACGTAGAAACCTTCTATCTTTGCCGCCTCGTGAAGGAACTTCGCCTTTGTGTACTCGCCGCTCTTTTTCATATCAACGTAAAGACGGCAAAGTTCTACAAGCGCTTCCTCTCCCTCTCCGATAGAGAATATATCAAAAAAGTCAGCAATAGGCTCTGGGTTATATGCACAATGTCCGCCACCGACAACTATCGGAAACTCTTCGCCGCGCTCCGATGCAAGAAGCGGCATTCCCGAAAGCTTGAACACGTTAAGTACAGTAGAATAGCAAAGCTCGTACTGTAGAGTAACCCCGAGAAAATCAAAGTCACGAACCCTGTCTCCGCTCTCAAGCGCGGTAAGCAAAAGTCCGTTTTGCTCCATTTTTTCCTGCATATCCGTCCACGGTGCAAACACTCTTTCGCACCATATGTCACTCTCACTGTTAAGCGCACCATAAAGTACGCGCATACCGAGATTCGACATACCTATTTCATAAGTGTCGGGGAAACAGAAAGCAAATCTGCAATTTATATTACTTTTGTCTTTTATAATCTGTCCGTACTCGCCGCCGCTGTAGCGCCCCGGCTTGAGCACGCTTTTAAGTATAGTAGAATTCATTGTTCTCCGTAAATCAAGGCTGCCGCACAGCGGCAGCCTTTTTATTTAACCAATATTAAATCTCGTTACAAGCCATGCAGGTATCATCCAGAAAAGATGATAGATAAGCACGTGCAGTGAAGATGCAAGGCCCGCCATATTAAGAAGCGCTACTGCAAGCACAACAAGTGCACATATAACCGTAGATGCAATTCTTACCGCTCTCATCGTACCGATTATTCCCGCAAGTCTGTCGCACATTGTTACGGTGCTAACAAGATCGCGTACACCGCCAACAGAAACTATTCCGCTATCCGCACGGTCATTGTGAAGAGGTGCATCGTCAACACTTCTTCTGACCACCTTTACAGGAAGCTTGGAAATATCAATAAACTGTGCGAGAAGCTCGTCATTGATGTTCGAGTCGCCGGTAAGAATTACCGAAGCAATTCCGCGACGCGCAAGTTTCTTTACGATAGCCTCAAAGCTGCCGTCAAGAGTGTATCGGATAAAGAACTTTGCTCTGAGCGCACCGTTTTCGGCAAGATACATTGTTGAGAAAATCTTTCCGCCACTTTCTCTTGTCTTATCGGTTACGACAAATCCGTTCTTCTCCATAAATGCGGCACTTCCGATATAAAGCTCGGACCCGTCAACGGTAGCCTTAACGCCGTCATCATAAACACCGTCAATCTTTACTCTGTATGGCTTTGGGCACTCCGATATCATAAGTGCAAATACACTGCGGAGCGGACCGCCGAGTTTGGAGAATACAGCGTCCATCTGCTCAATGATTGTTTCAATATCTCCCTTGCCGTAAATGCGAAGATTTTCAAGTGCAACTCCGTATGACGGGAATGCATCGGCATCGTCAAAGCAAATCATAGTAGTTCCCGAATACTCTTCTACAGAAGCCTCACCGATAATCGCACTGTCTATATGCGAAAGTTTTGCACCGGCTATATAAAGAGGATAAGACGAGGAAAGCAGAATAAGCATCGGAAGTCCGACGGAAATGCATCCGTTGAAAGCACCGATACCGGCACTTGCACCACCGTTTACGCCGCAAATAATTGCCACTGCAGCCGCTACTGCAAGAACTACGGGAACGAGATATCTGTTCGATGCATTCTCGCTGTAGCTGCGTTTCTCGGTTCTTGAAAAGTAATTCTCAACGAAAGAGCACTTTTCCGTGCGAAGCACAAGGGAGTCCTCTCCACTGTAGTCCTCAAGACCCATAATCTTATTAATCTGCCCATGATCTGCGGCAACCATAACGCGCTTTTTACTCTGTGTGGAGGATGCAACCTCAAACGCAAAAACCTCACGGCGGATATCCATAAAATCAAATGCCCGTACCAAAAGTGCGGAAAATGCAGTTGCAAATCCAAAGAGAGCCGCCTTCATTCCGAGAGCACAGGTTGCAACCGTACAAGCAGTTCCAAACAAAAGCAAAAGTCCGAGAACTCCGCCGGCGGTGATTCTGAAGCGACGAAGTGCCAGAAAACCGTTTGCAATTTCTCTGTAAGAGAACGCGCCTGCAAGCCATACAAGCTGCAACGTCACCATTGCATAAACAACGGGATAATACTCAGGATTAAGAATGCTTGGCGATGCAACGCCAAACGCAGGAAGACACTCTACAAGGAACAAAAGCACCGCGATTACCGCAGAAGCGATAAGTTTGAGCAACGAGCCGCGGCTACCGCGCTTGTAGTCTGCCATAATATCCTCACTCTGTCGCTGATAGGTAAACTCATCGCGAGGCTGGTCTATGGTATCAACAGGTATTTCCTCTTTGTCGTTTTCAACAGTGAAAAACTCCTGTGCGTCAACGTTTTCCGTTACCTTTTCCATACCGAGCGCCTGCTTAATAAGAGAACAGTCGGTGCGACCGTAGTCGGTAGTATTGCGCTGATTCTCTGTAGCCTTGCGGGTACGGAACTCATCTTTTTTCTCTACTCTCGTTACGTAGTAAGCCTTGGTAAAGGTTTTCGCTTCGGAAGGCTCGGATATTTCCTCGGCACCCTCTTCCACGGACTCGTCGCTTTGCTGCTCAATATCGGCAGCACTGATGCCCCACGCTGCAAAAATATCCGCTTCATTAATTTTGGAAGGTTCGGTTTTCTCCTCTTCCTGAATCGTTTTTGTTTCTTCAACCGGTGCTGCGGAAGTTTCTTCTTCACCGGACGGTTCTTCAAAAGCGACCGTCTCTTCCTCTATAGCTTCATCTGCCGTTTCGGCCTCTTTAGTTTCTTCTTTCTTTTCGGAGGTTTTTTCGCCGTCTTCCTCAAGACTTGCCTTGAGCATTGCAAGAAGTTCGTCTACAGACATTTCCTGATTCTTGTTTTCTTCCATTTTTGCTCTCCTCTCTACTTGTGTCTCGCCTTTGCAACCTCGGCAAGCACCACTGCCGCCGCACACGACACGTTAAGCGAATTCACGTGACCGTAATTCGGTATACTTACCTTGAAATCGCAGTTTTCAAGAACAAGTCTTGAAACTCCGTAGCCCTCACTGCCGAGCACAAGGCCGATTGCACCTTTGCCGTAGTCGACCTCTGCGTAATCTTCGCCACCGACCTCTGCTGCATATATCCAAAGACCGTTTTCTTTAAGCTTTTTGATTGCATCGGTAATATTCGTAACCTTTGCTATTGCCATATGCTCAAGCGCGCCTGCCGAAGCCTTGTCAACAACGGCTGTGATTCCGCTTGCGCGTCTTTTGGGAATTACGACACCGTGTGCGCCGAAAACATCGGCACTGCGGATAATGGCGCCGAGATTGTGAGGGTCTTCAACACCGTCAAGGATAATTACAAACGGGCTTTCTCCCTTTTCCTCGGCTCTAGCTATTATATCTTCTATCGTCGAATAGTCCTTCTGCGCTGCCATTGCAACAACACCCTGATGAGTGCCGCCTCCCGAAAGCATATCAAGCTTCTGCTTTTCCACCTCGACAACAGGAATTCCTCTTGAAAGAGCCTCAGCCACAAGCACCTTGATAGAGCCTTCTCTCTCTCCGCGCTGAACAAATATTTTATCTACGTCTCTGCCGCTTGCAAGAAGCTCGCGAAGCGCATTTCTTCCGACAACCGCTCCTTCTGCAGCTTCAGTCTTTTTTGGCAGAGGT
>JAFYPS010000103.1 GCA_017547395.1 Clostridia bacterium | reverse complement strand
GAAGTAAGAGAAGTCGGACAGGATGAAGTTCTTGTCAAAATGGCGGTTTCCTCAATAAGCAGCGGAACAGAACGTGCTAATTTTACAGGAGATCCGAATGTCAGCATTTATTCAACGTCTTCAGAGGCTGTTTTTCCGAGACGCGTTGGGTATAGCTCCGCAGGCATTATTGAGAAAATCGGAGCAAATGTTACTGAGGTAAAAGTAGGTGACAGAGTTGCGATGTCGGGAAGTCTGCACTCGGAGTATGTTATTCTTCCAAAGGAAAATGTATATAAAATTACTGATGATAGAATTAGCCTTAATGAAGCGGCTTTGTGGTATATAGCTTGCTTTCCTGCGGCAGCAATAAGAAAGTGCCGTCTTGAATTCGGAGAAGCCGCAATCGTCATGGGCGCAGGTGTGCTCGGAATGATTGCCATAAAGCTTCTTGGTGCGGCAGGTGCAGCACCGATTGTAGCGGTAGATCCTGACCCTGAAAAAAGAAAAAGGGCTCTTGAAATCGGTGCAGATTATGCTTTTGATCCGTTCGAGGCTGATTTTGCAGGCAAAGTAAAAGCGGTGACTGATGGCGGCGCAAGTGTTGCAATCGAAGTTACGGGGAACGGCAAGGCTCTTGATAGCGTGCTCGACTGTATGAAGAGGTTTGGCAGAGTTGCACTCCTCGGTTGCACACGGGATAGCGATTTCACGATTGATTACTACAGAAAGGTACATGGTCCGGGAATTTCACTCATTGGTGCACATACCATGGCAAGACCGGCGAGAGAATCGTTTGCCGGCTGGTGGTGCACAAGGGATGAAATTAACGGCATAATGAATCTTACGAAGTGCGGACGTCTTTCTTTGACAGAACTAATTGAAGAGACCTGCAGTCCGAATGATGCGCAGGAAGTGTTTATGCGTCTTGCTACGGAGAAAGCCTTTCCGGTAACGCAGTTTGACTGGGGGAAGCTTTGTTGAAAAAGATAAAGATAGCGCAGATAGGCACAAGTAGAAACAGCCATGGGCAGACGATTTTTAAGACACTTGCAGGGAAAAGTGACCTTTTTGAGGTCGTTGGATACGCTCTTCCGGAGAATGAGCGTGAGAAATTCCCCGAAGCGATGAGTGTGTTTGACGGATACAGCGAAATGACCGTTGATGAGATATTGAATAACCCGGAGATAGAAGCGGTTGCGATAGAGACGGAGGAGATATATCTCACAAAGTATGCAATTGCAGCGGCAGAGCATAAAAAGCATATACATATGGAAAAACCGGGAGGAATTGACCTTTGTGAATTTGAAAAGCTCATTTATCTTGTAAAAGAAAATCATCTCGTTTTCCACATCGGATATATGTACCGCTATAACCGAGCTGTAATTGATTTACTGTCACAGGTAAAAAGTGGAGAGGTTGGCGAAGTTATAAGCGTTGAAGCCGGGATGAATTGCCACCATCCGGCTGAGGTCAGAGATTGGCTTAAAACGTTCAAGGGTGGCATGATGTTCTTTCTCGGGTGTCATCTTATCGATCTGATATTGAAAATTCAAGGAAAACCCGAGCGGATAATTCCGTTGAATAAAAACAGTGGGCTTGGCGGCAGTGGAGAGGACTTTGGGATGGCTGTTCTTGAGTATAAGAACGGTGTATCATTTGCGAAGACTGCGGCCGTTGAACTCGGCGGTTTTGCACGACGCCAGATTGTAGTGACGGGTTCGAAAAAAACGGTCGAAATCAAGCCAATAGAGATGTATAGTGACCCCCGCGGAAGCGACACGGTTTATGCGGAGAAAACGGAATATACTGCTCCGGGATGGCTTGAGTTTGGAACAAAAAGCAGGAGTGAAGTGTTTCATCGCTACGATGCGATGATGTCGGCTTTTGCAGAGTTCGTGAGAGGTGATAGGGTAAATCCCAATACTCCCGACTACGAATTGGAACTTTATAAAACGTTATTAGAATGTTGTGGACAAAGCGTTTAAAATCTGCATAGGATGTATGGGACAGGTGCTTGTCTTATAAATCTGAAAGGAGATATATTATGTGCTGTCTTTCTAACCTCTTTTGCTGCAACAGAAACACAAGAAGAAATTGCAACTACTTGAGAACAAGAAGCGTTGACGCAGGCGGAAGAAGCTCGTGCAGATGCGAGTGTCCGTGCCACAATGAGCGCGGATACTGCCGTTAAGTAAAAGAAAGCTTGGGGGAGACCCCAAGCTTTTTTAATACGAACTATTTAGAAAAAAATCTAAATAGATGTTGACAAGTAGTTGCGTTTATGATAACATCTATTTAGAAATATTTCTAAATAGATAGAAAGGACGTGATGTGAATGGGAATGAACGAAACGTTAAAAGCTATGGCAGATCCCGTCAGACGTGATATTCTGCAGATGCTGAAAAAGGGAAGAATGTCTGCCGGAGAAATTGCGGAGCAGTTTGAACTCACCGGTGCAACTGTCTCATATCACTTGTCAAAACTCAAAGGTGCAGACCTTGTCGCGGAACGAAAAGAGAAAAATTTTATTTTTTATGAGTTGAATACCTCTGTTTTTGAAGAGGTTTTAACTTGGATTTATGCTTTGGGAGGTAAGAAGTAATGAAGTTTGTAAAATGGAAAAGCCTTATCTTAACTTGTGTCATATGCCTTTTGCCAATTATTCTCGGGCTCGTGCTTTGGAATGATTTGCCCGATGTGATGGCGATTCACGTCAATATACACAATCAGCCCGATAATTTTGCATCAAAGGGTTTCGTTGTATTTGGAATGCCAATTCTGATGATGGTGCTTCAGGGAATCAGCTGTATCATAAACGACGTTAATGCTCATAAGCATGGTGATAGAAAAAAGTTTGAAGTGGTAACAAAATCAATAGTTCCTGTCCTTGCGATAGTTTTGCAGATACTGACATTGGGTTATAGCCTTGATTGGAATATTGATATAAGAAAGTGCGTCGCTCTGCTTATTGGTATAATGTTTCTCTTTATCGGAAATTACCTGCCGAAATTTGACTATATAAAGAATTAT
>JAFYPS010000102.1 GCA_017547395.1 Clostridia bacterium | reverse complement strand
TTCAGCGCACTCTTGAGGCTTCTTTCACGAATTGAGCGAAGAAGTCCGCTCTGAAGCTGACTTACAACAGCGCTTCCCAAAGGAGAAATGCGATAAAGAGTCTTCTGCTCTCCCGTCGTTTCGTCTTCTTCTATTTCCTCAATAATATGCCCCATATCAAGTATTTCGGCAAAGCACTCGGCAAAGTCGAAATAATTCACGTATTCGTTCTGCACGACGATATCATTGATTGTCGGGAAATCGAGAGAATACTGAATGTTCTGGAGAAGATAAAGTATAAATATTTTGATATCATTCTTGTTGCTGAGTCTCGTTTGCATACCTTTTCTCCTCCTTTAAAATTTTGAGTGTGGGTTTTTATTCTATCATTTTCGACGCAATAAGTCAATAGAAAAGCGCATAAAGAAACAAAATTATACATTTTGCTTCCTTATGCGCTTTTATTATTAGTAATTATTACTTCTCTGCAGGAACAAATACATAACCGGGATATTCAACCTTGGTGAATATACGGTAGCCGAGATAGCTTGTCTCAAGTCCCTTGAGTTCCTTGCTTACAAGATAGTAGTCCTTGTTGAATACAAGAGGCATAACGGGCATCTCGTTAAGGAGATAACGCTCTGCTTCTCCGAGAATATCTGCACGCTTCTTAATGTTCTTCTCAGCAAGTGCGCGGTCAATGATTTCATCATATCCCTCGTTCGAGAATCCACAGATGTGAGGGATGAAATCATAGTTCTCGCTCTTCATATCGATTCCGTTACCCGAAAGCTCGGTAGCATATACTGCAAGTGCGGGGAATGCATCGGTAGAGTACATACCGATATCGAGCGCGATAACGTCAAATTCACCGGTTTCATACGCCTGCTGAACAGAGTCGATGTAATAGTGAACTTCCTCGGAGTTCTCAATATTGGTTTCACGGGTAGAGGTAAGAGGCTTCAAATCAACTTTGAATCCGAGTTCTTCCCATACGCCTGCTGCATACTCAGCAACCGCAGTTTCAACCTCGTTCATTCTGTACTTAATAGCAAACGAACCCTTGCTTACGCCTGCCTCTTTAAGAAGCGCCTTTGCGCCTTCAATATCGCCGGTAGTCTTGAGAACGTCGCCCTGTACGTCACGGAAGGACTTGCCTTTCGTTGCATTGTAAACAGTGTTTGCGATAAGGCCGGTTGCAGCATCTGCATAAACTACGATATCTGCAATAGCCTCACGGTCAAGCGCCATGGAAAGTGCGCGGCGAACGCGGGCATCGCTAAAGAGCTTGTTATTTGTGTTAAAGAGGTAGGAATACGTAGAGTTTGCATCGGTAACGTGCGCCTTCTTCTGAAGTTCAGCACGCTTTGCAAGCGGGATATCACCCATATAAAGGAGATCGCCTGACTCATAGCCTGCAAAAATCGCATCAAGGTCGTTGGGATACGTTCTCTGGTTAGAAGGCTTATCCTCTTCCTTGAGGAACACTACCATAATTCTGAAGGGGAAAACGTACTTGTCAAGATAATCCTCTTCGGTATTGCGGTAATAGTAGTTGTTGCGCTCGATACGCATAGTAGTAACGCCCTCAAGAACGCTGCCGTCATCAAGCTCAAGATCGGTATCGCGGTCAATTTCCTTTATAACGAAAGGACCGTTGGAAACAAGTGTTGCATGTCTGCGGGACCAATATCTCGAATTGTTTGCAACTGCAGTTTCGCGGAGCGGAACGAGTGCAAGGCTTGCAAGATTCTTGGTGAAGTTATCGTAGTCGATCTTGCCCTCAAAAGTGATTTCAAGAAGATAGGTGTCAAGCGCTACTACGCCGAGTGCATCGATAGAAGCATCGCCCGCCTTAACGGTACGCGCATTCTTTACATCGTAAAGAAGTGCCGCCGCGGTGCTCTGGCTTGTACATTCCATAATGCGCTTCCATGCGAAAACGAAATCGTCGGCGGTAAGGGAGTTACCGTCAGACCATTTTGTCTTTTTTATGGAAATCTGCATTTTGTATTCGTTTTTCTCTTCATCCTCAATGATCTCAACCTTATCGGCAAGAGCCTTTACAGGATTGCCCTTTTCATCAAGGCGGTAAAGTCCTTCATAAATCATACCGAGGATTTTTGTCGCTGACTCATCGGTATAATCCTTACCGGGGTCAAACGCATAAATATCATCAGTAATATATGCATAAAAAATATCGCCCTTGTCTTCGTCAGTCATAACTACGCCGCCGCAGGAAGCGAGGGGCAGTACAACGGTTATCAGGCAAAGTAAAAAAGCCAATGCTCTTTTCATCGTGTAAAGTCCTCCAAATCGGTAATACTAATGCGAAAAAATTCGCATAAAATTGCTTCTTACATTATATCATTAAATTGGTAATTTATCAATGAAATTTTATCAAAATTTATTTATTGGCAACTCTGCACAATTTGATTTTTGATTTTTTGTAGCATTTTGCCAACTGCACTCTCGCGTTTTTTCGACTCGCATTATCGATATAATATGAATAGCCGCACACGTTTTCGGGGAAACTTTATAAAAAAACGGAGAAAAAAGTGAACACATTTACAATTCATACCGACCTTGCCTGCGAGTCGGAGGTGTTACATGACAGCGGCAAAAGCGGCACGCATTTTTCAGAAGAAAAAAAGAAGGGGTTCACCGTCGCAAGGCTGACGGTTGAAAACGAAGACGGCGAGAAAACGTCGGGTAAAAAAATGGGCGAATACGTGACCGTTTTTTCCGATATGCTCTGTGATATTGACTCGGGCAGATTTGCTTTGCTTACCGAGGTTGTATTTGAAGAACTGTCGCAAATGATAGAAAAAACGCTCGGCAGAATTCCCACCTGCGTACTTGTTGCAGGTCTCGGTAACAGAGAAATAACCGCTGACAACATCGGACCTAAAACAGTTGACCGCCTCACGGTTACAAGACATTTGCTAATTCACGACAAAGACTTGTTTGACAGTTTCTGGCACGCTCCGCTATGCGCTATCGCGCCGGGTGTGCTCGGGCAGACGGGGATAGAAACCTCAAAAATACTGAGCGGCATCTGCGGTGTAGCCTCGCCCGACGTAATTATAGCAATCGACGCCCTTGCGGCACGCTCGACAGAGCGTCTTGGCACAACCGTTCAGATTTCAAACAGTGGAATTTTCCCAGGCAGCGGGATAGGAAACCGCCGCGGAGAAATAAGCCGCGAAACGTTGAGCATCCCCGTAATTGCAGTGGGGATTCCTACGGTCGTAAACTCCGCAACGCTCGTGTACGACGCGCTTGAAAAGGCAGGCTTTGACTCCTTTGACGAAAAGATCGTGTCGGTTCTGAAAAGCGGAGAAAGTTTTTTCGTATCTCCAAAGCAAAGCGACAGAATAAGCGAAAGTGCCGCCGAACTTCTTTCAGGAGCTATAGACAGACTTTTCCTTAAATAAAGAAAGGTAGTTTTATGAACAATTATGACCAAAAGATAAACACGGAATATCTTTTGCCAGCACCGCTTTCTCCGCCTAAAACAAGGCGGCGGAGATTTTCGTTTAAAAAGCTGTACTCTGCTTTATGCATACTTACGGCGGTTTTAACGCTGGGGCTTTGTGCTGTTCAAAAAATCAACGAAGTGCTTGACAAAGGTGTAATGGAAACACTCGGAGAAATTTTACTGAAGGACAACCGGGGGATCGGCGAAAACGTTTTCGGTTCCCCGATTATAAACCATACCGAGGTTTCACTTCCTTCAACATATCTGACATTACCGCGTATATATTACATACCGAGAGAAAGCATCGTTGAAAGCAGTGAAGCCAAAGCCAAGGAGCTTGAAAAAAAGATATTTGAACTTTACGCTTTCGACTATTCAAAAATTCCGAAAGGCTTTTATCCGATTGTCCCTACCGATATAAGCGCCGCCTCACCGCTTGCACTGAAAAACGATACCTCCTTTGAGGTTAATATGGACGAAATATGCCAAGCGGCAAAACGTTTTGAGAAAGAAACGGTAACCGAAAATCCGCTCGTGCTCATAGTTCACACGCACGGAACAGAAGGATTTTCAAAAATAAAAAACGCATATTACAATGACGAATATAACTTTCCGAGAAGCAACGTCCCGTCGGAAAACACGGTGGCAGTAGGCAAAGTTCTTGCCGAGGCACTTAATAAAAAAGGCATTCCCACCGTTCAGTGCGAAACTATGCACGACGAAGAATCATATATTTCGGCATACGAAAGAAGCGCCGAGAGTATTCAGCATTACCTTGAAAAATATCCGAGCATAAAATACGTTTTTGACGTTCACAGAGATTCGCTGATTCAGTCTGATATGACAAAGCTCCGTCCGGTAACTATCCACGGCGGCAAAGAGTGCGCGCAGATAATGATGATCGTAGGTTCAAGTGAAAAAAGCGGAATTGAGTACCCCTGGACAGACAATCTTGTATTAGCCGAGGCTATTCAAACAAATCTTTTTGAAGATACGGTGGGCGTGGCAAGGCAAATTTACCTGCGCGGTGCTACATACAATCAGCAATATTCAAGGTACGGGCTTCTACTTGAAATCGGTAGCTGCGGAAACACACTTGAGGAGGCGAAAAATGCCGCCCGCGCCTTTGCAGACGCATTCGAAAAAGTAATAAAGTGAAAAAGGCTGTTGCAAAAAGCAACAGCCTTTTTTCGGGTATATGTAAAAATCGGGGGAAATCAATCTTCAAAGCGGATGAGAAGACCCGCTGCAGCAAGCACGAGACATACAGGCAGACCGATGTATACGGGAAGCATTCCGCTCTCCATACCGCCAACAATACCAAGAGCAATTGAAAAGCTTGTAACAACGGCAATAGCACCAAGTTCCACTGCTGCAAGACGCTCGCAGATAACTTCAAGTATAGCGCGGAGAAGACGCACAACTGTGCTCTTTCTCTTTAACGTTTTTCTGTAAGGGTAAGTATTGTATGCGTTCATAATACGTCCTCCAAGATGTCCTTGTGTCTTAATGTTACCACCACTTTTGG
The DNA here is from genome assembly GCA_017547395.1 of Clostridia bacterium. The sequence continues at coordinate 9,015 of JAFYPS010000102.1, read as the reverse complement.
AAAATGTCAATACATTTCTTGAAAAAAATTTCCAAAATAGAAAATATTTTTAGCCGTTTTTGGAAAAATATCAAAAAATGTCTTTACTTTCCGGAAAATAGGTGTTATAATCGAATTGTAGATAAAAATGCTTTGTTTTCTGACAGTTTTATGTAAATATAAGGAGATTGAAATGAGTTTTTCCGATCGTGTAAAGCAGATAAAAAAGGAAAAAGGTATAAACAACGACGCTCTTTCCGCTGCAAGCGGTATCCCGCTCGGTACTCTTACAAAACTTCTTTCCGGTGCCACTGAGGAACCTAAACTCTCAAGTGCGGTAGCACTTGCAAATGCACTCGGATGCTCACTTGAATTCTTAGCAACCGGCGCCGAGGAGCCTATGCATCTCAGCGACAACGAAATCGCTCATATTGAAAAATATCGCGCGCTTGACGTTCACGGTATAAGAGTATGCGACTTTATTTTGGAAGAAGAATATATGCGCTCTACTTCCCAGCCGAAAAACGTGCGTGTGGAAATTCCCGAAGCTATTTTCCGCAACAATACGACCGCTTCTGCCAAACCGCGTATGATAAAGATTCCTCTCTATTCCGACCGCGTTTCCGCAGGCGGCGGCATACATCTTGAGTCGAGTGACTCGAGTGAAATCAGCGTTGTTGAAAATGAGAAAACCAAGGGTGCAGACTTTGCTCTTCGCGTTTCGGGCAACTCTATGGAACCGCGATACCACGACGGAGATATTCTTCTTATTAAAAACACTTCCGAAATCTCGGTCGGTGAGCTTGGCATCTTCATTTGCGACGGTGAAGGATATTTCAAGCAGTTTGGCGGAGACTGTCTTATTTCTCTCAACAAGGAATATGCTCCTATCCCGCTTAAGTCTTTCGGCTCTTTTTCCTGCCGCGGCAGCGTTATAGGCTCCCTCCGCTCGAGAAGCTGACCACCCGTTTGCTTTTTATATTGATTTTCGTTCCCCTTTGTGCTATCATTGTTGTAGCAATGATACTCAAAGGGGGATTTTTCTTTGGTCACTATCGGAATTGACATTGGCGGAAGTACCACGAAAATCGTAGGTTTTTCCACCGATAACGGATACAAGCTTATCGAACCTCTCTCCGTAAAGGCTACCGACCCGATAACCTCGGTTTACGGCGCTTTCGGAAAATTTCTCACACAAAACAATCTCGACCTTTCCGACATCGAAAAGGTTGCAATAACAGGTGTCGGTTCAAAGTATATTACAAAGCCGCTTTATTCTCTTCCCTGCGAAAACGTTCCTGAATTCCGCTGCATCGGTCTTGGCGGACTCTACCTTTCGGATTTTAATAAAGCAATCGTTGTAAGTATGGGTACAGGTACTGCAATCGTTCACGCTACAAAAGATAAAAACATCGATTATCTCGGTGGCACCGGCGTTGGCGGCGGTACTCTTGTCGGCATTTCCGAAAAACTTATCGGAGTCGAAAACGTCGAGCACATCGCTGCTCTCGCCGAGCAAGGCAATCTTGACAACATCGACCTCCGCATCAAGGATATCACCCCCGGCACGTATGACCTTCCTGCAAATATGACTGCAGCGAATTTCGGCAAGGTCAGTGACCTTGCTACCAAAGAAGATCTCGCTCTCGGTCTTATGAATATGATTTATGAAACCATCGGAATGATGGCAGTTTTCAATTCCCGTATGCACAACACCTCCGACATCGTGCTCACGGGTAACCTCACACAGACCCCTCAGGCGCCGGTCGCGTTTGCGACTCTCTCCGAAATGTTCAACGTCAATTTCGTAATTCCTGAGCGTGCGCAGTATTCAACCGTTATCGGTGCTGCGCTCTGCGCACTGTCCTGACCTCTTTGTGTCTTAATTCTAACATATAATGTGTCCCAAAATCGGGACAGAAAAAGCAGCACTTGCCTTGCAAGTGCTGCTTTTGTTATGTTTTTGATATTTTTTAGAAGCCGAGGGGGAAGGTCCAACCCATATCATCCTCAACAACGCCGGTCTGGATGCCGTAGAGCGTATCGTAAAGCTTCTGCGCGGTTTCGCCAACCTTACCGTCTGCAACCTGAACGTCTTCACCGTTGATATTGAGCCAGCCGATAGGAGAAATTACTGCCGCAGTACCGGATGCAAATATTTCCTTAAGGGAACCGTCCTTAGCCGCTGCAACTACCTCGTCGATAGAAAGCTTGCGCTCGCTAACCTTAATGCCCCACTTTGTAAGAAGCTGAATTACAGAGTTACGGGTAATACCGGGGAGAATCGTGCCGCTGTCAAGGGGTGCGGTGATAACCTCGTCGCCAATCTTGAAGAATGCGTTGGAGGTACCGATTTCCTCAACGTACTTGTGCTCTTTTGCATCAAGCCAGAGAACGTCCTTACAGTTGTATTTGATAGCATCCTGCGAAGCGCGCATACCGCCGCCGTAGTTACCGCCTACCTTAGCATAGCCGGTACCACCCTGAGCCGCACGGATGTACTTGTCCTGAACGTAAATACGTGTAGTGGTAAGTCCGCCGTCGTTTGCTGCATAGTAAGAGCCTGTGGGGCTGAGGATTATCATAAATTTATAGTGCTGTGCAGGAAGAACCGAGAATGAAACCTCGTCGCCAAAAAGGAAGGGACGGATATAAAGCGACGTACCTGCTGCAGAAGGAATCCAATCCTTATCGGTTTCGATAACAGTCTTCAGCGCCTCGATGAAGAGATCAAAAGGAACCTCGGGCATACACATACGCTCGCAGGTATTCTTCATACGCGCGTGGTTCATATCGGGACGGAAAAGCTGAATAGAGCCGTCGGGCTTGCGATATGCCTTCATACCCTCGAACATCATCTGAGCATAGTGAAGAACCGCAGAAGCAGGCTCGATAAGGAAAGGTGCATGAGGCTCTACTCTGTAAGAGTGCCATCCCTTGCCTACGTCATATTCCATTACAAACATATGGTCGGTAAAGTATTTAGCAAAGCCGAGCTGGGTTTCATCAGCGGGACGCACCTTGGGATTTTGGGTTCTTGTTACCGGAATTTCATATTTCATTGTCGTTTCCTTCTTTCTTATATTTTATAGAGGGTCGGTCTTCTGTCACGGAAGACCGGAATTGTATTTCTTATGTTACTTAAAACGTTCATATCACAATCTGCGGACAAAATCTGTTCGGTCTCGCCTGCAAGTGCCAACGTTTCTCCCCACGGGTCGATTATTGCAGAATTTCCGCCGTAAACAGTTTCACCCGCTTTTCCGCAGGAGTTACAGCATACGACGAACATCTGATTTTCAATAGCGCGCGCAGTAGTAAGACTGCGAAGGTGGAACGTGCGGACTGCCGGCCACTGCGACACTACAAACAACATATCAAGCCCTTTGACGGTAAGTGTGCGCGTGAGTTCGGGGAAACGGATATCGTAGCAGATTATGAGACCTGCGTCTACACCGTCGAGTTTGAAGCGACAGATATGGTCGCCGGGGGTATAATAGTCATCCTCTCCCATTGGAGTAAAGAGATGAGTTTTATCGTAGGACGCTATACATTCACCTCTGCGGTCAAATACCATTGCGGTATTATAAACCTTTCCGTTTCTCAAATTAGAAACGCTTCCGGCTACAATATTCACCTTATATTTTGCGGCAAGAGCGCCGATTTTTTCTTTTACCGCCTTGCCGTCGTCGTCACAAAGCTCTTTAAGGTTTTCTTTTGGGAAAAATCCCGTATTCCAGGTTTCGGGAAGAACAAGCACGTCAGCGTTTTCTGCCGCCTGTTCTATAAGTTTTGATGCACGCTCGAAGTTTTCATCGGGAGATGCAAACTTCATATCCATCTGCAAGCAGCTTACTCTCATTTTCCAAAGTTCCTTCCTATATTCAGCGCCTTCACGTTAAGCTCGACAAGCGCGGCTTTCGTAGGAGGAACAAGCTTTTCGACAACCGCCTCCGTTCCCTCAAAGGAAAGAGCGGGATGATGCTCAAGCATATGTCCCATAATTATCATATTTGCAAGAGTAGCAATACCGGCCTCTTTTGCAAGCGCGGTTGCGGGAACGTAGAACACTTCTACGTCGTCTCTCTCCACCTTAACGTCGATAAGCGAAGAGTCAACGTAAATCTGTCCTCCCTTTTCAACGCTGTCAACATATCTCTGAAGGGACGGGAGATTCATCGCCACAAGCACGTCAGGATTGGTAATAATAGGTGAGCCTACGGGAGTATCCGAGAGGATTACGCTGCAGTTAGCAGTACCGCCACGCATCTCGGGACCGTACGAGGGAAGCCACGAAACCTGCATATCCTCGACAAGTCCTTTATAAGCAAGAAATTTTCCTGCAAAAAGTATTCCCTGTCCGCCAAAGCCCGCGATAAGAATCTGTGTTGTCTTCATATCACTTTTCCTCCTTATCGGCGCTTCTGTCCTTGTAAACACCCATCGGATAATAAGGAAGCATATCGCTTTCTACCCATTCAAGTGCCTTTTTAGGAGTCATACCCCAGTTCGTCGGGCAAGCGGAAACTACCTCTACAAGCGAAAATCCCTTGCCTTCCATCTGGTTCTGGAATGCTTTTTTTATTGCCTTTTTCGCATTTTTAACGTTCTTTACGTTATTTACGGCAACACGGGTTATATACTCGGGGCCATCAAGCGTAGCAAGCATTTCGCAAACCTTTATCGGCCAACCGCAGTGGTTTACGTCTCTGCCGTATGGCGAAGTCTGTGTAACCTGACCGGGAAGGCTTGTAGGAGCCATCTGTCCACCTGTCATACCGTAAATTGCATTATTAACAAAAATAACTGTGATGTTCTCGTTTCTTGCAGCCGCGTGTACGGTCTCTGCCATACCGATAGATGCAAGGTCACCGTCACCCTGATAGGTGAAAACAACGTTTTCGGGACGGCAGCGTTTGATACCGGTTGCAACCGCCGGCGCTCTGCCATGAGGTGCTTCAATCATATCGCAGGTGAAATAATCGTATGCCATAACCGCACAGCCTACGGGTGCAACGCCTATTGCCTTACCCTCAATGCCAAGTTCATCAAGTGCTTCTGCCACAAGTCTGTGGATAATTCCGTGAGGACATCCGGGACAGTAATGAAACGGGATGTCCGCAAGAGACTTTGGTTTTTCAAATACAACTGCCATTTCAGAACTCTCCTTTCTCTGCCTTACGGATAGATGCAAGAACTTCATCGGGGCTTGGAATCATTCCGCCCGTACGGTTGCAAAGTGCAACAGGCTTTTTGCTCTCTGTATAGAGACGGATGTCCTCAATCATCTGTCCCATATTAAGTTCTACGCTGATAAAACCTTTTACCTTATCTGCCGCCGCGAGAAGTGCTTTCTTCGGGAACGGCCAAAGTGTTATCGGGCGGATAAGACCTGCTTTAATTCCCTCTTTTCTTGCCGCCACAACCGCATTTTTCGCAACGCGGGAGGCAATTCCAAAGGCAACAACGCAAACGTCTGCGTCCTCCATCATATACTCTTCCCACATAGGCTCGTTCTCTTCTACAAGAGCATATCTCGCAAAACGGTCAAAATTCTTCTGTTCAAGCTCACTCGGCTTGAGATAAAGCGAATTTACTACGTTATGCTCTCTCTTGCACTCTGTTCCCGTAAGCGCCCAGGGCTTGTCATACTCCTCAATCGTAACGTCCTCAAACGAAATAGGCTCCATCATTTGTCCTATTGTTCCGTCTGCCAGAATCATAGAGGTCATAAGATACTTGTCGGCAAGGTTAAAGCCCTTTACTGTAAGGCTTGCCATCTCCTGAACGGATGCCGGTGCAAGAACTATCATACGGTAGTCACCGTGTCCGCCGCCCTTTGTTGCCTGAAAATAGTCAGACTGAGATGGCTGAATGCCGCCAAGTCCGGGACCGCCGCGCTGTACGTTTACAACGAGTGCGGGAACGTCGGAACCTGCAATATAGCTGAGTCCCTCTGTCTTAAGCGAAATTCCGGGGCTTGAAGAGGAGGTCATAACTCTCATACCTGCCGCTGCTGCACCGTACACCATATTAATAGATGCAATTTCGCTCTCAGCCTGAAGGAAAACGCCGCCGATTTTAGGCATTTTCTTTGCCATATATGCCGCAATCTCGGTTTGCGGAGTGATAGGATATCCAAAGTAATGACGGCAACCGGCGCGAATTGCCGCCTCGGCGATTGCCTCGTTACCTTTCATTAAAACTCTTTCTGCCATTGCCTTATCTCCTTATTTCTCAACTGTGATGATGCAGTCAGGGCACATAGTTGCGCAGAATGCACATCCTATGCACGCCTCTTCATTTGCCATAACTGCAGGCGAGTAGCCTTTTTTGTTGATAGTGTCCTGCGCAATCTTAAGACATCCCTTAGGGCAGGCATCAACACACAGTCCGCAACCTTTGCACCAGTCGGTGTTAAACGTTAACTTTGCCATTTATTCTCTCATCTCCTCACACTTTAGGTAAGTCAAAGTATTTTTCCTGTAGTTTCATCGGCATTACTTCAAGTCCGCAAAGTTCCTTTGCCACAGACTCCTCTGCCGTATGAATCCATAGCGGAAGTCCGGATATTCTGCATAGTTCGTCAATAAATTCAAGCGAATCCGTGACCGTTTTTGCAGTGGTCTCACTGCCGAGATTTGAATTGTTTACTATGCAAGTAAACTCAAGTCCGCACGCCGCCTCTATTTCGCGCATCACCTCAAGAGCCTCCCCAGGCTCTCTCGTCAGCGGACGGTAGCAGTTTGCAACAAAAGCCATCCGGTAATTGTTTTCTTCCTTTATATAGGGGGTATAGCGTCCGAGAGCATATGCTCCGCGGTCATCACCGCCTATATCAATGATTCCGTATGCGCTTTTATCCTCTACTACTCCGTATGCCTCGGCAGGCAGTGCGGGAAGGTCCACGTTTGAGTTTGCAAAGCCGGAGCTGATAAGTCTTATCCCCGCTCGGCTAAGGATTTCTTCGCTGTCCTTCGTTCTGAAATACGGGTTTACTATATCAAGGTCGGCAATACAAACCTTTTTGTTCTCACTTGCAAGCAAAAGCGCATAGTTGACGGCAATATTGGTCTTGCCGCTACCGTAATGCCCTGCAAACAAGGTTAATCTTTTATGTTCCATATTAAAGTTTGTTTCTGATGATCTTTCCGCTTATCGTCTTGGGAAGCTCTTTACGGAACTCGACGATTCTCGGATACTTGTAGGGCGCTGTGCGATGCTTAACGTAGTTCTGAATATCCTTCTTAAGCTCTTCAGACTCCTTGACTCCGTCAACAAGCACGATGCTCGCCTTGACAACCTGTCCTCTGACCTCATCGGGCGCTGCGGAAACACCGCATTCAAGCACGTACGGGAGTTCCATAATGGTGCTCTCTATCTCAAACGGTCCTATGCGGTAGCCGGAAGACTTGATAACGTCATCTGCTCTGCCGACGTACCAGAAATATCCGTCCTCATCGCGCCATGCAAGGTCGCCCGTATGGTAAAGTCCGTCATGCCATACGCTGTCCGTCTTTTCGTCGTCGTTATAGTAGCCGAGAAAGATTCCGCAGGTTTTACCCTTTTCGGCGCGAATAACGATTTCACCGTTAACACCGTCCTCAACGGGTTTGCCGTCTGTATCAACAAGGTCAATGCCATATCCCGGAACAGGCTTGCCCATTGCACCGGGTTTAAGCATAGTGCCAAGCAGATTTGCAATGCCAAGCGTCATCTCGGTTTGACCGAAGCCTTCTGCAATCTGAAGTCCCGTTGCCTTTTCAAACTGATAGAACACCTCGGGGTTAAGCGCTTCTCCCGCGGTTGTCGCGTGGTGAATGGAAGAAAGATCGTATTTGCTGAGATCCTGCTTTATCAGCATACGGTACATCGTAGGCGGAGCGCAGAAGGTTGTGATATTGTACTTTTTGAACATCGGGAGAATCTTTTCAGCATCAAAGCGGTTAAAGTCATATACGAACACCGCGCTTTCGCACAACCACTGTCCGTAAAGTTTGCCCCACAGTGCCTTTCCCCAACCTGTTTCTGAAATTGTAAAATGAATTCCGTCGCGCTCTGCAAGGTGCCAATATTTAGCGGTAACAAAATGGCCAAGCGCATATTTATACGAATGCATCGCTATCTTCGGGTAACCCGTAGTTCCTGAAGTAAAGAACATAAGCATCGGGTCGTTACCTGCGGGTGCATCGTCCTCGCGGACATAGCGACGGCTGAAGAGCGTATACTCTTCGTCATAATTATGCCATCCGTCGCGGTCGTTGCCAACGATAATCTTGGTGAGCTTTGCACCCGTCTTTTCCTCTGCAAGTTCAACCTGTCTTGCAGTGTCACCGTCTGCAGTGCAAATAATAGCGCTGACACCCGCAGCATCAAAGCGATAGGTAAGGTCCTTTTCAACAAGCTGATTGGTTGCGGGAATTGCAATAGCACCAAGCTTATGCAAGCCTAAAATTGCAAACCAGAACTGATAATGGCGCTTGAGAATAAGCATCACTCTGTCTCCACGCTTGATACCGAGAGACTTGAAGTAGTTTGCACTCTGTGAGGAGGCGTCCTTTATATCCTTATAAGTAAAGCGGCGCTCCGTCATATCGTCGGAGATATGCAGCATCGCAAGCTTTTCAGGCTCACGGCGTGCAATTGCATCAACCGTATCAAAAGCAAAATTGTAAGAGTCCGCATCCATAAAGCGAATATCGGTAAGTGCACCGCGCTCGTCCTCTTCGGTTTTTATAAACTTCTGACAAAGCAGCGGTTTTGAAGACTGGCTGGTAAGACTCTGTCCGATGTAAAGCGGTTGGTCGGTGGTGTCACTTGCCATAATCATTGCAAGGAATTCACAATCGCGTCCGTCAACGGCAATCATACCGTGGGGGGTCGAGGACTTATAGAAAATACTGTCGCCCTCGTGAAGAATCTCTTCTCTATCGCCTATCTTGACTTTAAGAGTACCCTTTACAACAAGGTCAAACTCCTGACCTGTATGTGTAGTGGTATGAATAGGCTTGTTCTGAAGTTCCTCGGAGTACTGAT
>JAFYPS010000101.1 GCA_017547395.1 Clostridia bacterium | reverse complement strand
TTGCTGATGCTAAGGAAATTGCATACGACAAGGGACTTGACCTTGTTCTTATTTCTCCTCAGGCAGATCCTCCGGTATGCCGCGTGATGGACTACGGTAAGTTCCGCTTTGAGAGAGACAAGAAACAGAAGGAAGCAAAGAAGAAGCAGCAGGTTATCAAAGTTAAAGAAGTTCAGCTTTCCTGCAGAATTGATACACACGACTTTGAGACCCGTGTTAATCATGCTCGTAAATTCCTTGCGGGCGGTGATAAGGTAAAAGCTATTGTTCGTTTTAAGGGACGCGAGATGGCACACCAGGATATTGGCCGTGCTATGCTTGAGAAGTTCCTTGAAGCTTGCGCAGATGTCGGAACATCTGAAAAGGGCATCTCGATGGAAGGTAGATTTATGTCTACTATCGTAACCCCTGTTAAAAAGTAATATAAGTTCTGCTGAATTTATAAACAGTATTCACTGAAAAGGAGATATAATCATGGGAAAGATTAAGACACACAAGGCGTCGGCTAAGAGATTCGACGTTACCGGCGGCGGCAAGGTTAAGATGAACCACTCTCAGCACCGTCATAAGCTCGGCATTAAGACCGCAAAGCGTAAGAGAAGCCTTCGTAAGGGTTCTTACCTCAGCACTTCTATGGCTCCCACTATCAAGGCGCTCATTCAGAAGTAATTTATCTAAAATCAGTTAATTTGGAGGAGTAAATAAAATGGCAAGAGTAAAAGGCGCTATGATGACGCGCAAGAGAAGAAAGAGCGTACTTAAGGCTGCTAAGGGTTATTGGGGTGCAAAGAGCAAGCACTTCAAGATGGCTAAGCAGGCTGTTCTTAAAAGCGGTAACTATGCTTTCACCGGTAGAAAGCTTAAGAAGAGAGATATGCGTTCTCTCTGGATTACCAGAATTTCTGCTCAGGCTAAGGTTTGTGGCATGAACTATTCCACCCTTATGCACGGCCTCAAGAAGGCTGGTATCGATCTTAACAGAAAGATGCTTGCTGAGATTGCAGTTTACGATAAGGAAGCATTTGCTGCTATCGTAGAAAAAGCTAAAGCTGCCCTTTAATTTATTAAAAACCCGGTTTTTACCGGGTTTTTGGCATTTTTATGGGGCTTTGTTGACTAAAGCATAAGGAGAGTTTTATTAGGAATATGGACTATATAAGCAGCAGAAATAATCCGCTTGTTTCAAAGTATGCAAAGCTTTCCGATAAGAAAGCGCGGGACTCGGAGAAATTGTTTTTGATTGAAGGTGCAAAACTTTTTGAAGAGGCGGTTGAAAGCGGAATTTTGATTGAAGCCGTGCTTTTTTGTGAGGGCAAAGATAATCTTGTAGCAAAAGAGACGTTGAAAAAACTTGAGACAAGTCCGTTGTATAATAATACTCGCCTGATTTGCCTTGCAGAAGGCGCATTTTTGAAAATCAGTACAGAGAAGTCTCCCGATGGCGTTATATGTGTAGCAAAACATCTTGACAATTTCAATTTTTATAATAAAATAGAAAGAAACGATGCCGAAAGGTTTTCCACCGACAAAGTGATGCTGCTTTGCTCTGTTCGAGATCCGGGAAACATAGGTACAATAGCTAGGAGCGCCGTTGCTTTTGGTTTTGACAGGCTGGTTATCAGTTCTGATTGTGCAGACCCATATAATTCACGTGCAATGCGAGCTTCAATGGGGGCGTTTTTCAAGATAAACGTCGATTTCGTTAAGGAGTTTGAAACCGTTCCTGCCGCGCTTGTCAATGCCGGAAGGAAGGTATATTGCGCGGAACTCAGAGAAGGGGCTCGTTCGCTTGATGAGATGAAAATCTATAAGCAAGATTGCTTTATGGTTGGAAACGAGGGACACGGGATACCTAAGGAAGTTTCAAAGTTGTGTAGCGCGAGTGTCTATATTCCCATTGCTGAAAATTCGGAGTCGCTTAATGCTGCTATAGCAGCGTCACAGCTTGCATTTGTTCAAATATAAGGAGGTGTTTTTATGAGTGAAAGTTTGTATTGGACATGGTTGTCTGTCCGACTTGGACCTGCAAGTCCGTATTTAAAAACTTTACTTTTAAAATATACTTCTCCTAAGGATATTTTCGATGCGACGACCAGCGAACTTCTTTCTATAGAGAAAATACCCGAATCTGTTAAAACACGCCTTACCGATAAGAGTCTTGAGAGAACGGAACATATACTCGAAAAATGTAAGAAACTCGGTATTGGCATAATGACTTACAATGATCCGCGGTATCCGCGTATTTTGAAGTATATTGACAAGCCTCCTGCCGTATTGTTTTTTAAAGGCAGGCCTATTGACTTTGATCGCAGATTTTGCGTTTCCGTCGTCGGAACAAGGGAAATGAGCGATTACGGAAGAGATATGGCGTATAAGCTTTCCTACGAACTTGCTTCTGCAGGTGCGGTGATTGTCAGTGGAATGGCACTTGGTTGTGACGGCATGGGTGCCGCCGGTGCGCTTGACGCACAGGCACAGACTGTTGCGGTTTTTGGTTCTGGTCTTGACGTCATCTATCCTAGAGAACATAGGCGCTTGTGCGACGCTATTCTAAAGGATGGCCTTGTTTTAAGCGAATATCCTCCGGGTGCTGAACCGGATAAGAGCCATTTTCCACAAAGGAACAGAATTATAAGCGGTCTTTCGAGATGCACTCTTGTAATCGAGAGTCCGGAACGTGGCGGTTCTCTTAACACGGCGAGACACGTTATGGAACAAGGAAGACCTCTTTTTGCGATACCAGGTGCTTTGAATATGGAAAATAGTGTCGGCACAAACAACCTGATTAAAAGTGGTGCCAATATGGTTACGTCTGTTCACGATATTCTGGATGCATTTGAACATGCGACGTCTGATAATCTTGACAGTAGTGCAATTGGCATGGTAAACTATGATTCAAAAAAGGCAGCAAACAGATATGGAGTAGCATCCAAGAAGAACAATAAGAAAATTGTTCTTCTAAAAGGTTCTCGAAATGAAGATTATTTTGATGATTCCGAACCGGCATCTTCCGTCGGAACGGAAAAAGAGCAAAAAGAAGAGCCAAAAGTTTTTGTTTCGATGTCACCTGCTGAGAAGAACGTCTATGACTGCATTCCTGAAGAAGGGGACGCGAGTCTTGAGCT
>JAFYPS010000012.1 GCA_017547395.1 Clostridia bacterium | reverse complement strand
TATGTTTTCAACCAGAGAAGCATCGTCTGTAGCCTCGAAGCCCTCCTTCTGAGCAGTATATGCTGCAGCACGGTATATCTCGTCCCGAAAAACCTGAGGAGTTTGCACAAGCCATATTCTATCGCGCGGTATAGATTCAAGAACCGTTACTCCTTCTGCATACTTGATACTATCTGTCGAGGGCGTTGCCGCAATTGCGGCACCGTGAGCATATGCACTCATAATAACTTCTTTTATTTGTTCCGGAGTTATTAAAGCTCTTGCCGCATCGTGAATGGCAACGTAGTCTGATCTTTCATTCATAGCATCAAAACCATTTTTAGCAGACTCCTGACGCGTTTTGCCACCAACAACTGTTTTCGCAAGTTTCGAAATGCCGTATTCGGCTTTAAAATTTTCATATTCCTCGCACTCCTCTGCCCTTGCAACTACGATTATTTCATTTACGTACTCGCATTTCTCAAACGCAAGAAGCGTATGAACAACAAGCGGCTTCGAATCAAGAACAGTCATCTGCTTTGTTTTATCCGTTCCCATTCGGCTTCCGCTTCCACCGGCAAGAATAACCGCACTCACAAAAGGCTTTTTCCCTATTGCCGCATACATTATCTCTTTTGCTTTGTTAAAAATTTCAGACATCATTTTTACCTATAATACACGTAATAAACAACAACAGTTCGAACTTCACCACCACGTTCAAGGTCAGGTGCAGTGATAATAACACCGTCTTTGGACAAGAGCTCGGAGGCTTCCATATCTGCTATCTTTGCTCTTAGCAGAACGTCCGAAGAAGCAAAAAGCAGAATTTCATCATCACGTATGGAAATGCTCCCGCCTTTACCAATTACCTCTTCGACACCGTCTTTCTTCTCTCCTACATACTTGATTCGCTTGTTGCTTATCATCCGAGCCATTTCACGCTTGTATGCAAGAGAGGACGGATTTTTATTTCTTTTAAATATTTTTGCTAATATCGACATATTCAATCCTCGCTCGGAAGTTTAGCTACTTCTTTAAATCCATCGATACTTCCCTTTTGCATAGCCCCGAAAATACGATGGCGAAGCCCCTTATTGTCTCTCTCAATCTGCCTGAGAAGCTGCTTCATATTTTCACGCTCAGTATTCCCGTTAGCCGGACATTTACTTTCGACAACAGGTAAATAAACTTTTCCGGCAAACTGTTTTACAGTCTTTTCGGGAACGTAAAGCATAGGACGAATGAGATAAAGCTCGGTATTGCTTAGATATGTAACCGGAGAAAAGCATCCAAGTCTTCCTTCATAGAACAAATTAAGCATAAAAGTCTCAACGGCATCGTCAAAATGATGGCCGAGAGCAACACTGTCGGCGCCAAGTTCCTTAGCAGCCATATGAAGCGCACCTCTGCGCATTTTTGCGCACAAGGAACAAGGGCTTTTTTCTTTTCTTATATCAAAAACAACCTTGCCGATTTCGGTATACACTATTTTATATTCAATATCAAGACGTTTGCAAAGCTCCGCTATTTCCGAATAGTCTGTGCCGTCGAACCCAAGGTCCACTGTCACCGCGCAAAGTGTAAACTTCTTTTCGTAAAATCTTCGAAGTTCTGCAAGAGCGATAAGTAAAGTGAGCGAGTCTTTTCCGGCAGAAACGCCAACACATACCTTGTCTCCATCTTTTATCATATCGTAATCGGTCACCGCACGACGCACGTAACTTAAAATTCTTTGAATCTCTTTCATTTGTTTCCATTCTGCCACCACCCGCATACAATACTATAAAGACTTATTACGAGGTGTTTATATGGCAATTAAAATATATATTGATCAAGGGCACAATCCGAGGAATCCCAATGCAGGAGCCGAAGGCAATAATCTTCGCGAACAAGACATTACATACAAAATTGGAATTGCACTTGCAGATTTAATAAACAACAATCCGGATCTTGAGGCAAGGGTTTCAAGACCCACGCCCGAAACAATTCTCGGAACGAGCAATGCATCAAGCCTTGCCGCAAGAGTAAAAGATGCAAATTCATGGGGAGCAGACTATTTTATAAGTCTGCACACCAATGCATCAAGCGCATCAAGCGCCTCGGGAATAGAAGGGTACGTATACGCGCTTGATACTGTCGCAGAAGAACTTTCGGAAGACATTGTAGAAAACCTTACAGAAGCGACGGGACTACGAAACCGCGGAGTCTTTGCAAGGCCGAGTTTATACGTTCTGAGGCGCACCGCGATGCCAGCGACTCTTATAGAAATGGGATACATCACAAACTCAAACGATGCAACGCTTATGAACGAGAATCCCGAACTGTTTGCGCGCGGAATCTATAACGGAATACTTGAGTTTCTTAATCTTGATTAATCATTTTCAAAAGCTGCTCTTCGCTTATTACGGCAACTCCAAGTTCTTTTGCTTTAGTAAGTTTTGAGCCTGCTTCTTCGCCTGCTACAACATAAGAGGTCTTCTTCGAAACACTCCCGCTTACTTTTCCTCCGTTAGAAGAAATCAAAGCAGATGCTTCATCACGCTTCATTGTAGGAAGTGTTCCCGTGATTACAAAAGTCATTCCGGAAAGCTTATCTCCCTTTGACTCTGCCGTACTCTCGGTAAGCACTCCTGCTGCGATAAGTTTATCAGCAAGCAAACGACTTTCCGGGCGTGCGAAAAAGTCAACAATGCTTTGCGCAGTTATTTCACCAATATCATCAATCTCACAAAGGTCCTCGACGGTTGCATTAAAACAGCCTTCGAGGTTTTTGTATTTTGCGGCAAGCACCGTTGCCGCTACTTCGCCGACCTGACGTATTCCAAGCGCATAAATAAGCCGTTCCAGACCGGCACTCTTGGATTTTTCTATTGAGGCAATAAGATTACCGGCGGATTTTTCGCCCATTCTGTCGAGTTTTCCGACGTCTTGGACGGTTAGACAATATAAATCGGCAGCATCATGCACAAGGTCGTTTTCAATAAGCATATCAATTATCTGCTGACCAAGACCGTCAATATTCATCGCCCCCTTAGAGGCAAAATGTGCAAGCGCACGCGAACGTTTGGCCGGACAAAGTTCGTTTTCACAGCGAACAGCAACTATATCTTCATCGCGGACAACCTTTCCGCCGCAAGCGGGACAAACAGAGGGTACAACGTATTTGATTTCACTACCGTTGCGTTTTTCTTTAACGCTTCCGACTATTTCGGGAATAATATCCCCGGCCTTCTGAACGATTACGGTATCGCCTATCCGTATATCTTTATCGCGAATATTATCCATATTATGAAGCGTTGCTTTTGAAACCGTAGTTCCCGCGAGTCT
>JAFYPS010000100.1 GCA_017547395.1 Clostridia bacterium | reverse complement strand
GTCTTGACCTCAAGACCTACTTCCAGTACACCGGTCTCACTCTTGATGCACTCCGCGAGCAGATGGCTCCCCAGGCAGAGCGTCAGGTTAAGACCAGACTCGCTCTTGAGAAGATCGTAGAGCTTGAGAAGATCGTTCCCACCGAGGACGAGATCAACGAAGAGTATGACCGTATGGCAAAGGCTTACAACATGGAGATCGACAAGATCAAGGAAATGATCGATCCCGCTATGGTTACTGCAGACGTATCCGTTAAGAAGGCAGTTGACCTTGTTAAGGAAAAAGCTGTTGTTACGGAAAAGGCATACGAAGAGCCCAAGGCTGAATAATTTAGCATTTTAAGTATAATAATCAACGGGCGGCCTATGGTCGCCCGTGCGGTTCTTAAATAGGAAAAAACATTTTTCGAGCAAATTTTTGCAGAAAGGTAGTATTATGGCACTTGTACCAATGGTCGTGGAGCAGACCGTTCGCGGTGAGCGTTCTTACGACATCTATTCCCGTCTTCTCAATGACCGTATCGTATTTTTATCCGATGAGGTCAATGATGCAACGGCATCGCTCGTTGTAGCACAGCTTCTTTTCCTCGAAGCGCAGGATCCCGATAAGGACATCAGCCTTTACATCAACAGCCCCGGCGGCTCTATCTCCGCAGGTATGGCAATATACGACACAATGAACTTCATTAAGTGCGACGTGTCCACTATCTGTATCGGTATGGCGGCAAGTATGGGTGCGTTCCTTCTTGCGGCAGGCACGAAGGGTAAGCGTTTTGCGCTTCCCAACAGCGAGATCATGATTCATCAGCCGCTTCTCGGCGGACTTCAGGGTCAGGCGTCCGACATCAAAATCCACGCTGACCACATTATCCGTATCCGCGAGCGAATGAACACTATTTTAGCGGAGCGTACCGGACAGACCGTGAAGCAGATCGAGAAGGACACCAACCGCGACAACTTCCTTACCGCCGACGAGGCGTGCAAGTACGGTCTTATCGACAAGGTAATCGAAAAGAGAGAAAATTAAAGATGTCAAACGAAAAGAGTTCAGAAAACAAGCTTCATCGCTGTTCGTTCTGCGGCAGGGATGAAACGCAGGTCGCGTATATGATTCCTGCACCTACGGGCGCTATGATATGCGACTTTTGTATCGACGCGTGCAATCAGATAATCTTCGAGCACGAAGAGGCAATGGACGCTATCGACGATGGCGAGCTTTCGCTTGCAACGCTTCCGAAGCCTGCCGAGATAAAGGCAATGCTCGACGAGTACGTTATCGGTCAGGACGCGGCGAAAAAGGTGCTTTCCGTTGCGGTTTACAACCACTACAAGCGTATTTTGAACGCTCCGAAGCCGCAAAGACGCGGTAGAAATACCCCCGAAGAAAAGGCTTCTGACGACGTTGAGATACAGAAGAGCAACGTGCTTCTGCTCGGCTCGACGGGTGTGGGCAAGACTTATCTTGCACAGACGCTTGCGAAGGCGCTGAAGGTGCCGTTTGCTATCGCAGATGCCACCACGCTTACAGAGGCAGGTTACGTCGGCGAGGACGTTGAGAACATTCTTCTTCGCCTTATTCAGGCGGCGGACTACGATGTTGAGCGTGCCGAGCACGGTATTATTTACATTGATGAGATCGACAAGATTTCGCGTAAGAGCGAAAACCGTTCGATAACGCGCGACGTTTCGGGCGAGGGTGTTCAGCAGGCGCTTCTCAAGATACTCGAGGGCACTGTTTCAAACGTACCCCCGCAGGGCGGACGTAAGCATCCTAATCAGGAGTTCATTCAAATAAACACCGCTAACATTCTCTTTATCTGCGGCGGTGCATTCGATAAGCTTGAGGACCTCATAGCAGAGCGAAAGGGAAGTCAGATGGTCGGCTTCACGAGCGACATCAAGAAGAACGACGAAAAGGTCAAGGCAGGCATTTTTAAGGACGTAACTCCGCATGATATTGTGAAGTACGGACTTATTCCCGAGCTTGTGGGACGTATTCCCGTTATCGTATCGCTCGACAGTCTTGACGAGGCGGCGCTTGTCAGAATACTTACCGAGCCGAGAAACGCGCTTGTCAAGCAGTATCAGAAGCTTGTCGGCATGGACGGTGCAGAGCTTGTATTTGAGGAAGATGCCGTTAAGGCTATCGCAAAGCTCGCAATCGAGCGCAACACAGGTGCGCGCGGACTCCGCGCTATCATCGAGGAGATAATGACCGACGTTATGTACGACGTTCCCTCGCGCGAGGATGTCAAGCGTGTTGTTATCACCGCTGATGCGGTTAATAAAAAGTGCGCGGCTACGTATGAAACGGACGCTGCGGATATAGCGTAAAGCAAGACCACGCCGCCTTCAGTAGGCGGCGTGTGTTTTTAATCACCTATAAAATCCTCTTGCGCTGAGAGTGGTATTATGCAGATGCGGGACATCGAGGGCGCCGTCACCTACCGGGTTAGTAATGAGTTTTTCGTAGGGGCTGGCGCCTCGACGGCCCGATTTGTCAAAATCATTAACGCCCAAGCTCACAAATAAAAAATCGCTCCGACCCGCTTGGTCGGAGCGATAAATTTTTATTCAGCCTTTGCAGCGTCTG
>JAFYPS010000099.1 GCA_017547395.1 Clostridia bacterium | reverse complement strand
TTGTCAATAGTTTTTTAAAAAATCTGTGAGGTCATTATGAATTTAAAAGAAAAAATCCTCGGAACCGCTCTTACTGACGGTCAGACCGCGTACTTTTATCTCGGGCAGGTCGGATTTATTATAAAATATAATAAAAAGTATATTCTCATTGACGGATATCTTTCGGACTACGTTGATAAAAACTGCTGCAGCGAAAACGTAAAGTGGGAAAGAAAGTACCCTGCCCCAATGAGTGCAGACGAGCTTGATTTTATCGACTATGTGTTCTGCACGCACTCTCATTTTGACCATACCGACCCGTACACCCTCTCCGCTATGGCGAAGGTGAATAAAAAGGCACAGTACTTTGCATCGGTAACGTTCTGCAATGAGCTTGAGAAGTATGGCATTGACAAAGCAAACATACACGGGGTTGTCGCTGACAAAACCTACACCGTAGGCGGCTTCTCTTTTATGCCGATTCCCGCCGCGCACGAGACCCTTAATACCGATGAGGGCGGCAACTATCACGAGCTCGGCTTTATATTAACGCTTGGCGAAACCAAGGTCTACCATTCGGGCGACTGCTGTATGTACGACGGACTTTCGAAAAGGATTTGCGGTTGCGACGTGCTTATGCTGCCAATAAACGGCAGGGACTACTATCGCACCGTGGTAAAAGACATTATCGGATGCTTTGACAGCGTTGAAGCAATTACTCTTGCAAAAGAAGCAAATGCATCTCTGCTTATACCGATGCATTTTGACCTTTATGCCGTAAACGAGGTAAATCCCGCATACTTTGTTGACTGCCTCTACAAAATAAACCCCTCACAGTGCTTTCATATGTTTATGCCCGGAGAAAAGTACGTTTTTGAAAAATAAGAAAATCCCAAACAACGAAAGTTGTTTGGGATTTTTTATACGTATTCCTTTGCAATTTCCATTGCATACTTTTCGATAAGCCTTCGCTCGGAGAAAGGAATCTTTGCACCGCGGATAAACTGATATTGCTCGTGTCCCTTGCCCGCAAAAAGAACTATGTCGCCCTTTTTGACGTTTGCGACAACGTATTTTATCGCATCTTCACGGTCGGCAAAACTCTTGCAAGGAATATCGCGGACAAATGCTTTGTGAATGTCATCGCAAATTTTCAGCGGATCCTCTAAATCAGGGTTATCCGCAGTTAAAACGGCAATATCGCAAAGCTTGCTCATTGCCTCGCCTATTTCGGCACGGCGGCCAAAGGTTCGTCCTCCGACCGAGCCGCTCACGCACCAGAGCCGGTTGGGATTGTATGCGCGCAAAGTATTAAGCGCGCTTGTTATGCTGAAGCCGTTATGAGCATAGTCGATAACGAAAACTGCATCGAGTTCGGTTTTAACAAGCTCAAAGCGACCAAACACGTACGTATGCGCCAGTGCATCTGCCGCAGCATCTGCACTAACGCCAAATCTGTGTGCAATTGCAACCGCGCACAGTGCATTCTCGACGCTGAATTTACCCGGCATAGGAAGAGATACCGTGCATTTTTTAGTAAGCGCGCGGCACTCGAATTCGATTCCGAGTGCGCCACCGTCAAAAAACGGTGTAATTTCAGTAGCGGAAAAATCTCCCTTTTCAAGACCGAAGGTGCACATCATCGCACTGCAGTCGCGACTCATATAGTCGGATGCCTCATCGGTTGCCGAAAATACCGAGAACTCCGAAGTGTAGTCTGAAAACAGTTTTTTCTTGCAATCTCTGTAATGCTCAAAGGTTGGATGCTCCGCACCGCCGATATGGTCGGGAGCAAGATTGGTAAATGCAGTTACAAAGAACGGAATTCCGTACGTTCGGTCAAGATATAGCGCCTGCGACGAAACCTCAAGTGCAACCGCCTTTACACCCGCTTTTACCATCTGATCAAAATAATAATGCAAGTCAAGACTTTCAGGCGTAGTGTTAAGCGTTTCAAAGCGGTTACCCGCAAATTCTATACCGTTGGAGCCGATATATCCGCAGGAAATACCGTTTTGCGAAAGAACCGACGAAAGCATAAGTGCAGTAGTGGTTTTGCCCTTTGTTCCCGTAATGCCGATAACCTTAAGCTTGCTTGCGGGAAAATCGTAAAATGCCGCTGATATATTGGCAAGCGCGCGGCGACTGTTTTCAACCTTGATAACGGTTATATCCTCAAACTCGGGAATATCGCGTTCAACAACGAACACGCGACATCCGCGTATATATGCGCGCTCTACGAAATTGTGTCCGTCACTTGCAAATCCCTTAATGCAGACAAACAGCGAATCCTCTGTTGCCTCGCGCGAATCGCAGACTATGCATTTAACAGTCTTTTCCGCACCGTTATATTCAATTTTTGCTTTTTCAAGCAGTGCGGATAAACGCATTTTTTACCTCTTTCAGTCCTGTGGAGGACAATAAGTTTTATATTTCTGATAAAATCTTCTCGCGTGCTCGATAAGATAAAGTATGCGCATAGGGTTTCGCAGGCAGTCATACTTATACCACATTGAAGAAGCGCTCTTGCCCGCCTTTACAAGTGCCTTAGCCTCGGGAATAACGTCCTTCTTTGCATGGCGCCAGATAACTCCGCGCGGAACGTAGTGCCAGAAGTGAGGCTCCTTAGCCTCTTCAAACGGAATTTCGTTGCAAAGAACGTAATCCTCAACAAGATATTTTGCAATATTGAATCCGCTTGAGGTAACGTAATAGTTACTTCTGCCCTGACGGAGATTTATCTCAAATGCATTAAGACTTCCGTCACGGTCGTCGTACTTGATATCAAAATTTGCAAATCCGCGATAGCCTATATCCTCAAGCAACGCGCGGAACTTTTCAGTAAGCGCGGGGTTATACTCGGTGATAATAGCCGCGTGATTTCCAAGTCCTTTCGGAGTATGCTCCTCGAGCAGAACGTGTCCGAGGCACATCATTTTAACCTTGTGATCCTTGCCGACGTATGCGGTAAGCACGCGCATATTGGCGTCTGCACCGATTACCCTGTCCTGAAGAATAATGCGCTGCGTATATCCCGCGCCGTATATTTCCGAAACAACCTTTGCCGTTTCGGCAGGAGAATTTACGGTATAAACCTTCTTCATCCCGTCAAAAGGATGATGCCAGTAATCAATGCTTGACGAAGGCTTTAAAATAATCGGATATGAAAATCCGAGTGCCTCCTCGCACACTTCATCTTCGGTGCATACCGAAGAAAGCACCTTGGTTTTCGGATACTTTATGCCGTACTTGTCGCACATCTCATAAAAATCCGCCTTGTCAACAAGTTTTTCCATAAGGGGCTCGTCAATGTAAGGAATAATGTACCTGTCCTCAAGCTCCTCGCGATGACGGATAAGCATGGCGGCATATTCATCGGTACAGCCGAGCGCAATAAGGGTTGCGCCCTCGTGCTGCTTTGCAAAATCGTCCATCGCAAGCATAAAGGTATCATCGGTGTTGAGATTTTCTACCGCGTGAAACTTGACTATGCTCGTATGCTGAGTAATGCCTATCGCATATCTTCCAAGCGCGTGCGAAACAAGCCCGTACTGCTCGTGAAAAGCGCGCGCAACGTTATAACAGTTCTGATCCGCGCCCACAAGCACGGGAATTATGTTAAGATTCTGATTTTCCATAAAAGTCCTTGCAATTTATAAAATTCGCTCTTTCATTTATAATCAAACCCGTTTTAAGGGCGGACATGCGCCGACCTTAAAACTCCTTAACGGGGCGGTCGCGGTGAGCGAGTCGCGAGACATGCGCCCCCAAAGCAGTCGAAAGTCTTGACTTTCGACTGATATTAGTTGTATTTGGGGAGAATAAAATCTATAAAGAAGCGCTTGTACCATACGAGGAATACGTATACGGTCCAGATTTTGCGCGCGTGGTTTGCCTTGCCCGAGAAATGCTCGTCAAGAAGCTTTAAAAGCTCGTCGGCATCGAAAAATTCATCGGCATACGCGCTTTCAAATGCGCGGCGCACCTGCTCTGCATACTTTTCTTCCCTGAGCCAAAGTCTTATCGGTACGGGGAAACCCTTCTTTTCACGGTTTGCCCACTCGTCGGGAAGAGTACGGTTTGCCGCGTGGCGAAGCACGTACTTAGTATTCTCTTTGGTAATCTTGTATTTCGCAGGAATGTTCTCCGCCATCTTCATTACCTCTTTGTCAAGGAAAGGAACGCGGAGCTCAAGCGAATGAGCCATACTCATTTTATCAGCCTTGAGCAGAATGTCGCCGGGAAGCCAGCACATAATGTCGAGATATTGCTTTTTGGTAAGTTCGTCACGGTCGCGCACGCGGTCGTAAATGCGGCGGGTAATGTCGCAAACGCGCTCACCGTTTTTATAGTCCTCACGGAGAAGCTTTTTAGCCTCTTTTTCCTCGAAAATCTTTGCCTGACCGATAAAATAGTCCTCAGGACGTCCGCTCGATTTTATAATAAAGTCGTGCCCCTTGAAATAAGGCAAAGACTTTGCAACCTTGGCGGCGGCAATACGGATAAACTGCGGGATTTTCTTGTATTTACGCATCATCGGCGTTTCGTCATACCACTCGTAGCCCGCAAAAATCTCGTCTGCGCCCTCTCCCGAAAGCACAACGGTTACCTCCTTTGCGGCAAGCGCTGCAAGAAAGTAGAGCGGCACGCTCGACGGGTTTGACTGCGGCTCGTCCATATGATACTGAATGGTGGGGAGCGCCTCAAAGCACTCGTCTGCAGTAAGTATTCTTCTTATATTCTGAATTCCGAGAATCTTTGAAAGCTCGGCGGCCTCGTTAGTTTCGTTAAACTTTTCGTATTCTCCGTCAAAGCCGACGGAAAAAGTCTTGTCGGGCATAAGGCAGGCTGTGATATAACTCGAGTCAACGCCGCCCGAAAGGAATGCGCCGACAGGCACGTCGCTTATCCTGTGCGCCGCAACAGACTCGTGAACGGTCTTGTCAAGTGCATCGGAAAACTCCTCAAGAGTTCCCTCTTTGGCGTCAAAATTTACGTCCCAATAGCGTTCTTTTGTAAACTCGCCGTCCTTCCATTCAAAGAAGTGCGCAGGCGGAAGTTTAAAAACGCCCTTGAAAAACGTTTCCTCGGTTGCACTGTACTGGAACGTGAGATAAGGCAGTATTGCATTTTTATTTACCTCGCGCTCAAAGCCGGGATGTGCAAGCATACTCTTTATCTCAGATGCAAAAATGAACTCACAGTCATGGGTGATTGAATAGTAGAAAGGCTTGATGCCGAACATATCGCGAGCACCGAAAAGCTTCTTTTCATTCTTATCCCAGATTACAAACGCGAACATACCGCGAAGCTTTTTAACAAGCTCACGTCCGCCGAACTGCTCGTAGCCGTGGAGTAGCACCTCGCTGTCGCAACGGGTAAGAAACGTGTGTCCCGCAGCGATAAGCTCTTCGCGAAGACTCTCAAAATTGTAAATCTCACCGTTATAAACAAGCACAAGGCTCTTATCCTCGTTATACATCGGCTGAGAACCGTCTGCAAGGTCGATTATCGAAAGACGGCGAAATCCGAGTGCCATATCCTCGTCGGTATAACTGCCCGCACTGTTCGGTCCGCGATGAATCATAAGATCCATCATATTATCAACTATTTTCTGCTTATATTCACTTTGCCCGCTGAAGCCGACAATTCCGCACATAACGTTCTCCTGAAGAATAAAATTTCATACTTTATTTATTATATCATACTTATATTATTAAAATCAATAAGTGCCACAAAAAAGGCGGTTTCGGCAAATAATAAATTTTTTTATTTTTTTTGCAAAAAGGTATTGACTTTTCAATTATGTATGCGTATAATATAGGAGTGCCTAAGGGCATGACGCGAGAGTGGCGGAACTGGCAGACGCGCACGTTTGAGGGGCGTGTGGTTTACACCGTACGGGTTCAAGTCCCGTTTCTCGCACCAAGGCAAGCCGAATGGCTTGCCTTTTACTTTTATTATCGGAGGCTGGAATGAGAAAGGTTTTTCCGCTTAGCTTTAAAGGTAAAAATCTTAAATCGGTAATTCTCAGTACTCTTATCTATACATTAATTACAATCGCGGTTTCCTTGATTGTAGGTTGTATTTCTCTTAGCGGAACTTTTGGAATTGTAATCAATATTATAAGGCAGATTATTCTTCTCTACTGCGTCAGCGGAATTGCCGTGGCAGTACTCAATGCATGCGACGCATTGAGTAATTGAAAATTGAAAGTTGAAAGTTGAAAATTTAATGGACAAGAATAATACCGTTGAAACAAAAAGTTTTAACTTTGCTATTAGAATCGTCAATCTTTATAAACTTTTAACATCCGCAAAAAATGAGTATGTTCTTTCTAAGCAAATACTGCGAAGCGGAACGAGCATTGGCGCGAATATTGCCGAGGCAGAACAAGCGCAAAGCAGACCTGATTTTATTTCAAAGATGGGGATTGCTTTAAAAGAAGCCTCGGAAACGAAGTATTGGATAAAGCTTTTGCATTCTACTGATTATTTATCAGAGAGTGAGTATATTTCCATCCTTAACGATTGTGTTGAGATTGAAAAATTGTTGGTAAGCATTATAAAAGCATCTAAGTAATTTTCAATTTTCAACTTTCAATTTTCAACTTAATATTTACGCGGGTGTGGCGGAATGGCAGACGCGCTAGATTCAGGTTCTAGTGAGGGCAACTTCGTATGGGTTCAAGTCCCTTTACCCGCACCAAAAAGAAATCCATCGCTTTAGGCGGTGGATTTTCTTTTTCGTATGTAGTTTATTGACTGAACCCACTCAAATGCGTAGCATTTGAATTATGTATGCGCTAAAACTAAAGCCGCCTTAAGATGTTGTTTGCGCATACATTGGGTTCGTAAGTCCCTTTACCCGCACCAAACAAATGAAAGCTCCGATTTATCGGGGCTTTTATTTGTTTTTTTGTAATATGATAAGGGACTTGAAGGGTCGGTAGTGAATGACTGCCGGGGGCAGTCAGAGCCGACCACCGCTCCGCCCGCAGGCGGGCAAGTCCCTTTACCCGTATCTCCGCCCGCAGCGTAGAAACCGTAGGTTCTTTGGCATGCTCCTTCAAGAAAAGCAACCTCGACGGTTGCTTTTCTTGCTTTTGCCCACTTTCTCCGAAAAAAAGGGTTGCTTTTGTCTGCATTACCATGCTATAATCTTTACAACCAAATTCTTCACAAGGAGGAAACAATATGGACAATTCATATGCAACACGCCAACTGACATTACAACGAGGATACAATTTCATCGGCTCCGCAGTCGCTCTTTTGGTCATTGTCGACGGGCTTGAAGTTGCCAAACTAAAAGCAAACGAGAAAATATCGGTTTCCATCCCCGCAAACAGTCGCGAAATCTTCTTTCGCAACTCTACGCCGTTCGGTTCCGTAGATTCTACCAAATATTTAATCCCCGCCGGCAACGGAAATCTCATTTGCGAAATCAAAGTTGTTCCCTTCAAAAACGACTGGAGCGCCACCTTTAGACAGGACAATTGCGCGCCCAACATGTTTGAGCAACAAATCACGGATTTCACCGTGGAGAAATTCCGCAGAACAGAAGTGCAAAGTTTTCT